>JAIEOJ010000271.1 GCA_019750575.1 Rhodocyclaceae bacterium
ACCGAACTGCTCGCCAGCGAGGCGATGTCCCGCATGCTGGAAGAGCTGGCCAGCCGTTACTCGGATCGCATCATCATTTTTGATTCGCCCCCGCTGCTGGTGACCACGGAATCCCGCGCCCTGGCCAGCCACATGGGGCAGGTGGTCCTGGTGGTACGCGCGGAACGCACCACCCATGCCGAGGTTCGCCATGCCCTGGCCATGATCGAGCAGGCACCGGTCAAGATGCTGATGCTGAACCAGGCGGCGGATCCGAATGCCAAGGGTTACGGCTACGGTTATGGTTACGGCTACGAGAGCAGAAGCTCCGAAGGCGAGGGGGGTTGATGGCCGGGCACCAGCCCCGCTGGCTGCTTGCGTGGCTGTCGCTAGCGACCGCCGCGTGTGCATGGGCACAGGCGCCTGTGCAAGCACCGGAACAGGCAGCTGCGCAAACTCCGGCCAGCCTGCCCGATCCGGGGGCCAACGATGGCGACACGACTTCGCCATCGCGTGCCTGGGAAATCACGCCGCGCATCGGCATCGATCTGACCCAGAGCGACAATGCCACGCTGCGCCGCGACAACAAGAGAAGTGACCTGATCGTGCGCACCAGCCCCGGCATTCGCGTACAGGGCGAGAGTGCCCGCGCCAAGGCCTATGTCGATTTCAGCGTCCAGCAGATCGACTACATGCAATCGGCAGGCCGTGACCGCACGCAGCGCACTCTTAACGGCATGGGTACGCTTGAACTGCTCGACAACTGGCTTTACCTTGACGTAAGCGGACGTATTACACGTCAGGCTATTTCCGCATTTGGTACACCAGACAGCGGAGGCGACTCGATCAACAGCAATATGACCGAGACGACCATGTACCAGGTTTCCCCGTACATCAAGGGGCGTCTGTTCGGCCAGGCTGACTACCAGCTGCGTCTCGACAATTCCTGGTACAGCGCCAAGACCGGGCCGGTGCGTGACACGACCATGCAGACGGTTCAGGGCAGCCTCTCCGGTGCCACCGGACTCAGTCTGCTGACCTGGGGCCTGTCAGCGGATGTGCAGCAAACCACGTATTCCAACAACCTCAAGAACGATGCGGATTCCCTGCGTGGCACACTGACCTATGCATTCGATCCGCAACTGCGTTTTACCGTGATCGGTGGCCGCGAGTCGAACGATTACGTCAATTTTCGCCAGCAGACCAGTAGCATCAGCGGCTGGGGCGTCGAGATTGCGCCGACCGAACGTACGCAGATCGCCTGGCGCCAGGAAAACCGCTACTTCGGCACCGCACACAATTTTTCCTTCACGCACCGCACACCGCGCACGACATGGCGGATCACCGATTCGCGCGATGTGATGCTGCGCAACCCGCAGACGATGGCGTATGCCATGGGCAGCTACTTCACCCTGCTCAGCGAGCAGTTGCGCGCCTCCATCCCGGACGAGCAGGAGCGCACCCGCTATGTGCTGGCCATGCTGCAGGCCATGGGCATTTCGCCGAACGCCAATGTGCTCGGCGGATTCCAGACGTCGCGGGCATCCATCAATCGCGTCAGGGAGGCGTCTTTCGTCTGGAACGGGGCGCGCAACATGCTCACCTTTTCGGCACAGAGCACCAACCTCACCGGGCTCGGTACCGGCATCAACATTCCCGACGATTTCAGCAACTTCAGCCAGACCATACGCCAGAAGGGCGTGAACCTGAACTGGGCCTACAAGCTGACCCCGAACTCCACGCTGACGCTGATGGGCAACAAGTCGCTGACGAGCGGCAATACCAGCAATCTGGACACGGACCGGCGCATGTATGCCCTGACGCTGACGACCAAGCTTGGCGCCTACACCACGGGCAGCCTCGGCATGCGCCGTACCGAGGTCAGCGGCTTTGTCGATTATGTCGAGAATGCGATGCTCGCCTCCATGCTGATGCTTTTCTGAGCGCCGATCATGTACGAAGCCTATTACGGACTGCATAGCAAGCCTTTCCAGCTCAATCCGGACCCGTCCTTCTATTACGCCAGCAAGCAGCATCAACGCGCCTCTGCCTATCTCGAATACGGCGTACACCAGAACGAGGGCTTCATCGTCATCACCGGCGAGATCGGTGCGGGCAAGACCACCATCGTGCGTGGTCTGCTCGAATCGCTGGATCAGGACAAGCTGGTGGCGGCGCAACTGGTCAGCACCCAGCTCGATGCCGACGATATCCTGCGCATGGTCGCTGCCGCCTTCGGCGTGCGCACCGCCGGTACCAGCAAGTCCGATCTGTTGCTCGCGCTGGAGGCCTTTCTCGTCGATGTCGCGCGTCAGGGCAAGCGCTGCCTGCTGGTCGTCGATGAGGCGCAGAACCTGACCCAGCGCGCGGTCGAAGAGCTGCGCATGCTCTCCAACTTCCAGTTCGAGACGCAGGCGCTGCTGCAGAGCTTCCTGATCGGCCAGCCCGAATTCCGTGCCATCCTCAACAGTCCGCAGATGCAGCAGCTGAAGCAGCGCGTGATTGCCGCCTGTCATATCGGTCCGCTCGACCTTGAGGAAACCCGCGGCTATGTGCTGCACCGGCTCAAGTGTGCCGGTGCGACTGACAAGCCGCGCTTTCAGGAAGACGCCTTTCCGGTCATCCACCGCGCCAGCGGCGGCATTCCGCGCCGCATCAATGCGCTCTGCGACCGGCTGCTGCTGCTCGGTTTTCTTGGCGAACTGACCCTGTTTTCGCCCAAGGAAGTGGAAGCGGTGGCCGCCGAACTCAATGACAAGCCTTTTGGGATCAGCGAAACCGGCCTGATGGCGCCCACTGCGATCGATGGCTCCATGGAGGCTGAGCTGGACAAGCTGGCGCTTGATCTGGATCTCGATGATCTGGAGATGCTTACATTGGACGAGGGCACCGCAGGCGAATTGCGCCAGATGATTTCGTCGGCACGCATGCGCCGCGATGAAGAGCTTCTGAGTCGTATCGAGCGCAGCTTGCTGCGCATCGAGCGTGGTCAATCAATGATGTTGAATCTCCTGCAAAGACTGGTCCATGCGGCGCGTCCGCCAGAAGTCTCCGGCAAGGCCGCGCGCGAGGAACGACGTCGCCCCCGCGACAAGTCGGAGGAACGCAAATGAACACGATCACCAATGCCCTGACCATAGACGTCGAGGATTACTTCCAGGTCTCCGCCTTTGCGCCCTGCATTCCGCGCAGCGAGTGGGACAGCTGCGAATGCCGCGTCGAGCGCAATGTCGAGCTGATCATGGACATGCTGGATCGTCACGACGTCAAGGCCACTTTCTTTACCCTGGGCTGGATCGCGGAGCGCTATCCGGATCTGGTGCGCGAAATGGCGCGGCGTGGCCACGAGGTCGCCAGCCACGGCTATGGCCACCAGCGCGCCAGCGATCTGAGTCGCGCCGAATTCCTCGACGACATTACCCGCGCCAAATCCATCCTGGAAGGGCTGTCCGGCCAGGAAGTGCGCGGCTATCGCGCGCCGAGCTTCTCGATCGGCACCGATAACCAGTGGGCCTTCGACTGCCTGGTCGAGGCCGGCTATAGCGACAGCTCCAGCGTCTATCCGATCAAGCACGATCACTACGGCATTCCGGATGCACCGCGTTTCATGCACGAGGTGCGCCCCGGCCTGACCGAAATCCCGCCGACCACCATACGCGCCTTCTCGCGCAACTGGCCGGCCAGCGGCGGCGGCTATTTCCGCCTCATGCCTTACGCCCTGTCGCGCCAGCTGCTGCGCAAGGTCAATCAGGAAGACCAGGCTGCCGCGGTCTTCTATTTCCATCCCTGGGAAGTGGATCCTGAGCAGCCGCGCGTCGCCGGCGCCAGCGCCAAGGCGCGCTTCCGCCACTACCTCAACCTGGATCGCATGCAGGCGCGTCTTGACCGCCTGCTCGGCGACTTCAGCTGGGGCCGCATGGACCAGGCCTTCTTCAAGGACGCACCGTCCCGCAACTGACCCAGGGCGCCTGCGCCAAACCCCATCCGATGTCTTCGCCTCCCCCACTAAGCCTGCACAGGCTTGCTCCGGATGCCTATGCGGCATGGGACGCCTATGTATTCGACCATCCGCACGCCACCTTCTTCCATCGTGCCGGCTGGCAGCGCATCATCGAATCGGTATTCAGGCATCCGACCTTCTTCCTGCTGGCGCAAAGGGCAGGGCGCATTGTCGGCGTGCTGCCGCTGGCGCAGGTGAATAGCCGCCTGTTCGGCAATTCGCTCTCGTCCTTGCCCTTCGCCGTCTATGGTGGCGTCCTCGCCGACGACGATGCAGCTGCCGCCGCGCTGGAGCAGGAGGCCGAGCGCATTGCCGGCGAACTTGGCGTCGAGCATCTGGAGTTTCGCAACCTGCAGGTGCATCACGCCGACTGGCCGACCCAGGACCTGTACGTGACCTTCCGCCGCGAGATTTTTCCGGACGAGGAGGCGAACATGCTGGCCATTCCGCGCAAGCAGCGCGCCATGGTCAGGAAGGGCATCAAGAACGACTTGAAAAGTGAGATCGATGCCGATGTGGAGCGTTTCTTCGCGCTCTATGCCGATAATGTGCACCGTCACGGCACGCCGGCCTTTCCAAAAAAATACTTCGCCGCACTGCTCAAGGAGTTCGGCGCCGACGCCGAGGTGCTGACGGTGACCGGACCCGCCGGCCAGCCCCTGTCCAGTGTGCTGAGCTTCTATTTCCGCGACGAGGTTCTGCCTTACTACGCCGGCGATCACGTCGATGCGCGCGATCTTGCCGCCAATGACTTCAAGTACTGGGAGCTGATGCGCCGTGCCTGCGCGCGCGGCCTCAAGGTTTTCGACTACGGGCGCAGCAAGCAGGGCACGGGCTCCTACGCCTTCAAGAAGAACTGGGGCTTCGAGCCGGCGCCGCTGTACTACGAATACCGCCTGCTCAAGCGCGACGCGATTCCGCAGAACAATCCGAACAATCCCAAGTACAAGCTCATGATCGCGGCCTGGCAGCGCATGCCCATCGCCCTGGCCAACTGGCTGGGCCCGCATATCGTGCGCAATCTCGGCTGACCCTGAGCGAATGGCGCGTCTTCTTTACCTCGTGCATCGCCTGCCGTATCCGCCCAACAAGGGCGACAAGGTGCGTTCCTTCCATTTGCTCAAGCACCTCGCGCGCAGCCATGAAATTCACCTCGGCACCTTCATCGACGATCCGGACGATGCGCAGTACGTCGAGACTGTCCGTGGCTACTGTGCCGGCCTGCATGTCGAACGTCTCTCGCCACGCCGCGCAAAGCTGCGCAGCCTGTCCGGCCTGATTGCCGGGGAGGCGCTGTCGCTGCCTTACTACCGCAATGCCGGCATGCAGGCCTGGGTCAGGCAGACACTGGCGCAGCATGCGTTTGATGCTGCCGTCGTGTTTTCCTCGGTGATGGCGCAGTACGTACCGGACGATCTGCCCAGCCTCGTTGATTTCGTCGATGCCGATTCCGCCAAGTGGGCGGCCTATGCGGAAAACCATCGCTGGCCCATGTCCTGGATCTATCGGCGCGAAGGCCGCAAGCTGCTGGCGTTCGAACGTCATACCGCTGCGCAGGCGCGCCGCGCTTTTTTCGTGACCCCCGCCGAAGTCGCGCTGTTTATCGATCTCGCACCCGAGTGCAGGGACGGGGTCGAGTCCATGGGCAACGGGGTCGATGCCGACTTCTTTGCGCCGGCGCATACCGGGGACTCGCCCTATGCCGTGGATGAGCTGCCCATCGTGTTTACCGGCGCCATGGACTACTGGCCGAATATCGATGCCGTGTGCTGGTTCGCCGGCGAAGTCCTGCCCGCATTGAAACAGCAATGGCCGCAGCTGCGCTTTCACATCGTCGGTCGCAGCCCGGCTCCGGCAGTGCAGGCGCTGGCGAGTGAGGCGGTGGTGGTGAGCGGTACCGTGCCCGACGTGCGTCCTTGGCTGGCGCATGCGGCAGCCGTCGTCGCGCCCCTGCGCGTGGCGCGCGGCGTACAGAACAAGGTGCTTGAAGCCATGGCCATGGGCCGCCCGGTCGTAGCCGCCAGCGCCTGCACCGTTGCCATCGAGGCCGAACCGGGCCGTGATCTGCTGGCGGCCACTTCCAGCGAGGACTATGTGAACGCCATCAACATGCTGCTCACGGACAGTCAGCGCGCCGGCGCAATCGGTCGCCACGGGCGTGACTGCGTGCTTGCGCGCTACAGCTGGGATGCCCATCTTGCCGGCATAGACCGCCACCTGCCGCAGACGGGAGCTCGGGCATGACGCAGACATGGCGCAACAGCCTGGCAGCCCTGCTGCTGGCGCTGCTTCTGGTGGCCGCCACCTACTGGAATACCCTGAGCGGCATGGTCGCCATCTGGGAGCGTTCCGGCACCTTCACCCATGCCTTCCTGGTGCCGCCGATCAGCCTGTGGCTGGTCTGGCGTCTGCGCGCCTCGCTGTCGGCCTTCGTGCCGTCACCGGCGCCATGGCTGGCATTGCCGCTGTTCCTGGTCGGCGTCTTGTGGCTGTTCGGTGAGCTGGTGGCAGTCAATGTCGTCACCCAGTTTGCCCTCGTCTGCATGCTGGTACTCAGCGTACCGCTGCTGCTCGGCCTGCCGGTCGCGCGTGCGATTGCCTTTCCCTTGCTCTTCCTGTTCTTCTGCGTGCCCTTCGGCGAATTCATCATGCCGCGCCTGATGCAGTGGACCGCCGACATCACGGTGCTGTTCGTGCGTATCTCGGGCGTGCCGGTGTATCAGGAAGGCCTGCAGTTCGTCATCCCCAGCGGCCGCTGGTCGGTGGTCGAGGCCTGCAGCGGCATCCGCTACCTGATTGCCTCGATCTGCGTCGGCGTGCTCTTTGCCTACCTCAACTACACATCGTGGAAGCGGCGCGTGCTGTTCGTGATCGCCGCCGCGCTGGTGCCCCTGCTGGCCAACTGGCTGCGCGCCTACGGCATCGTCATGCTCGGCCATTTTTCCGGCAACAAGCTCGCCACCGGGGTTGATCATCTCGTCTACGGCTGGGTCTTCTTCGGCATCGTCATGACCCTGCTGTTCATGCTCGGCATGCGCTGGCAGGAGCCGGAGCGTCTGCCGGTATTCACGCCGCCGCGTGTGACGACCCCGCGCAGCCTGCCGCTGGCCTGGCTGTTGCTGGCCGCTGCCTTGCTGATCCCGCGTGCCGGTCTGTGGCTGGTGGAGCGCAGCGATGCGGCTGCCGCTCCCGCCCTCAATGCCGCGCGCCTCAACGATATCGGTGACTGGAAGGGCATCAGCCCCGGCTTCAGCAGCTGGCAGCCAGCCTTTACCCAGCCGGCTGCAAGTTTCCGGCGCAGTTATGTCAGTGCGGACAAGCAGGCCGCGCTCTACATCGCCTATTACCGCAATCAGGACAGTCAACGCAAACTCGTCAGTTCGGAAAACATGCTGGCAAGAAGCGGCGGTGATTTCTGGGTCGTGGTTGAACGCGGTACCGCGAATGTCGATGCCCTGACGGTGCGCACGGCCAGCCTGCGCGGCGGCAGCGTGGGCACCGGTGGAGAGCAGCGCCTGCGTGTGTGGCAGTGGTACTGGGTGGATGGCACGCTGACCGCCAGTGACATCCAGGCCAAGCTGCTGACGCTGAAGGCACGGCTCACAGGGCGTGGCGACGACGGTGCCATCATCGTGCTGTATGCGCCGGACCAACAGCCGCGCGAAGGTGATGCCGTCTTGTCGGCCTTTGCTCTGGCCGCACGCGAGACGCTCATGTCCGCACTGGCACGCACGCGGGAGGAATGAGCAGCATGAGTGTCGCGGCATGAAGATTCTTTACCATCACCGCACTGCGTCCAAGGACGGGCAAGCGGTACACATCGAGGAAATGATCGCGGCCTTGCGCAAGCAGGGCCATGAAGTGCGCGTGGTCGCGCCGGAAGCGGTCGTGGATGGTGCAGGACGGATGGGCGGCGGGGTTGGCTGGGTGCAGCGCTTGCGCAGCATGTTGCCGAATGCCGTGTACGAGCTGCTGGAGCTGGGCTACAGCGCGATCGCCTATCGACGTCTGCGCGCCGCGGCCGCGGCGTTCAAGCCGGATCTGATCTACGAGCGTTACAACCTGTTCCTGCTGGCCGGCCTCATGCTCAAGAAGAAGCTCGGCATTCCCCTGCTGCTCGAGGTTAATGCGCCGCTGGTGCATGAGCGCTCCCTGCATAGTGGTGGCCTTGCGCTCGAGCGCCTGGGGCGCTGGGCCGAGGGCAAGGCCTGGCGCGGTGCCGATTTCGTGCTGCCGGTTACGCAAGTTTTGGCAGACCATGTGCGCGCCTACGGCGTGCCTGACGAGCGCATCGTCGTCATTCCCAACGGCATCAACGAGGCGCATTTCGCGGCGGCACCGTTGCCTGAGCAGGCGCGCGCCGAGCGTGGTCTTGCCGGCAAGCTGGTGCTGGGGTTTACCGGTTTCGTGCGCGAATGGCACGGCATGGACCGCGTGATCGCGTGGCTGGCCAGCGCCGCCGCACCTGCCAACGCGCACCTGCTGGTGGTGGGCGACGGGCCGGTGCGCGGTGTGCTGGAAGCGCAGGCGCTGGCGCTGGGTGTTGCCGATCGCGTCACCTTCACTGGCGTCATCCACCGCGACCAGGTGCCGGCCTGGGTCGCCAGCTTCGACATCGCCTTGCAGCCTGCGGTAGTGGCCTATGCTTCGCCGCTCAAGTTGATGGAATATCTGGCGCTGGGCAAGGCCGTGGTCGCGCCGCGCACGCCGAATCTGTGCGAGGTACTCACCGATGGCGACAATGCCTTGCTGTTTGATGCCGATGCGCATGGCGCGCTGGAGCATGCGCTGGCGCGCTTGTGCAGCGACACAGCCTTGCGCACCCGCTTGGCCGACGGTGCACGTACCAGCATCGTCCGTCAGGGGCTGACCTGGGACAGCAATGCGCGGCGTGTCACCGGACTGCTTGGTACCGCATGAAGCCGGGGATTGCAAAGCACCTGCGGGCCGCTGATCTCATCGCGCTGGCGCTGCTGCTGGCACTCGTGGCGCTGCTGTTCGTGCAGGCGCCGGTCGGCGGTGCCTTCGCCTGGAGCGATGCGCCGCGGCATGCGCTCAACGGCGTGTTCGTCAAGGATTTTGTTGCGGCCATGCCCTGGGACGACCCGGCGGGCTATGCCTATCGTTATTACGCGCAGTATCCGGCGCTGACCATACTGTTCTATCCGCCCCTGTTCTACGTCGTCAGCGCGCCGTTCTATGCGCTGTTCGGCTTCTCCCACGGCACGGCCTTGCTCGTCGTTGGCCTGCATTACGCCGCCTTCGCCTGCGCCTGCTATCGCATCTCCCGACGCTGGTTGGATGCGCCGGCCGCCTTCCTGCTGGCGGCGCTCATTACGGTGCTGCCGGAAATCGCTTTCTGGGGCCGGCAAATCATGCTGGAGATTCCGGCACTGGCCTTCCTCGCGTGGAGCGCCGTCTGCTTCCTCGAGTACCTCGACGAGCGTCGTCCCCGACATCTCTACCTCGCCGTAGTCCTGCTGGTGCTGGCCATGTACAGCAAGATCAACGTCGGCTTCATGGCAATCGCCTATGCCGCGAGCCTGATGCAGGCCCAGGGCGGTGGTGCATGGCGCAATCGCCATCACTATCTGGCGGCATTGGCCGCCGCCATCGCGTTGCTGCCTTTGCTGCTGCTGACGGTCAAGTTTGGCCAGGCCAATGTGCAATCGGTGACTGGTGTCGCCGATGCCTCTGTGTCGCGCGCCACCCTCGACGGCTGGTTCTGGTATGCCCGTCAATTGCCCTTGCAGATGGGCTGGCCGGTATTGCCGGTCCTGCTTGGTGGTCTTGCCTTGCTGAGCCGCTCGCCGGCCGGCGACCGGCGCGCCCAGCAGTTCTTCCTTGCGCTCTGGTTCGTGAGTGGTTATCTGTTCTTTTCCGCGATAGACCTGAAGGAATCGCGCCATACCGTATTCATCCTGCCGCCGCTGGTGTTCCTGGGAGCGCTGGGCTTGCGGACGGTGTTGTCCTGCAAGCGCCTGTCGGCTCTGTTGCTGGCCCTGTTGCTGGCGACGCTGACATGGACCGTGCTGAAGCGGCCGGTTCATTATGTGGATGGTTATCGCAAGGCGGCCGACAAGGTGGCCGATATGGCGCCGCCGAACAGTGCCGTGCTGTTTTCCGGCTATCGCGACGGTGCCTTCGTCTTCAATATGCGGGTGCGCGAGGACAGGCGCGATCTGGTGACGGTGCGCGCTGACAAGCTCTTGCTCAAGGTTGCGGTACGGCGCGAGCTGGGGGTGGAGCAGAAGTCCTATTCGGAAGCCGAAATCGTTCAGATGCTGAACGGGGCCGGCATCCGCTATGTTGTCGCCCAGCACGACTTCTGGACCGATCTCGAAGTCATGGCGCGCTTGCAGCGCGTCCTGAATTCGGAACACTTCACCGAGGTGGGGCGTATCGCGACCCAAGCGAACTATCCTGTCAGCGACACGCTGCTGGTCATCTACCGCAACAATGCGGCGCTGAGCGGCGCGGCCAAGCGCATGGACATTGACTTGCCCATCATCCAGCGCACCATTCCTGCGGGGCGCCCGCAATGAGCAGAAGCGATACACGCACGCATATCGTGCATGTCGTGAATCGCCTCGGGGTGGGCGGCATGGAGAATGTCGTGATCCAGCTGGTGAATGAGTTGCCGCCCGCGCGTTTTCGTCACTCCATCATCGCCATTACCGATGTCATGCCCGACATTGCGGCACGTATCAAGCATGCGGACGTCGGTCTCCATGCCTTGGAGAAGGCGCCGGGGCAGGCGTTATGGCGCTATCCGCACATGCATCGCCTGCTGCGTCGCCTGCGGCCTGATGTCTGGCACGGCTGCAATCTGGCGGCGCTGGAGTTTGCGCCGCTGGCCTGGATGGCCGGTGTGAAGTGGCGTATCCATGCCGAACACGGCCTGGAGATGGATGAGCTGCGCGGCCGTCAACCGGCCTATCGCTGGCTGCGGCGGCTCTATCGTGGCTGCGTGCATATCTACGTCGCGGTTTCCGCACCGATTGCCGCATATCTGCAGCAAACAATCGGTATTCCGCCTGCGCACCTGCGCCTGATTAGCAACGGCGTGGACCTGCAGCGTTTCCGGCCGTGGCGCGCCGGAGATGCCTCGCCTGAGGGCTTTTCCTTCGATAAAGCCGAGCACTGGGTGGTCGGCACCGTCGGTCGCCAGGAGCCGATCAAGAACCCGTTATTGCTGGTCGATACCTTTATCGATCTGGTGCATGCCGGCCAGCCCGAAAGCGAGCCACTGCGACTGGCGATGATAGGCGAGGGCAGCCTGCACGACGAGATTGATAACCGCATGCGAGCGGCGGGCCTGCGCGAGCGGCTGTGGCTGCCGGGCAATCGCAACGATGTCGATGTGATCCTGCGCTGCCTTGACTGCTTCGTTCTGCCTTCGCTTTCCGAAGGCACCTCATGCACCCTGCAAGAGGCGCTGGCTTGCGGCCTGCCTGTCGTGGCTACCGATGTCGGCGGCAACCGGGCGACGCTGGGCGATGCCGGGCGCCTGATTCCCAGCCAGGACCGCGCGGCGCTGCTGGCGGCACTGCAAGCCTGTCGCCATCACCCCGCAGCGGCGCAGGCGGCGCGCGCCCATGCCGAGCAGACGCATGATCTGAACACGACCCTGCAGGCGTATGCTGAGTTGTTTGAAGGCAGCGATACGGCGCTGCCCATGGCGAAGGAGCGGAGCTGACCATGGAAGGATTGTTCTTCCTTGCCGACATCATTCTGATGCTCCTGCTGGTCCTGGCGATCTTCCGCAGCGAACGCAAGCCGACGTCCGAGGATCTCGGCCTGTTTGCCTACAAGGCTGACGACGGGCCTGACCGGCAGGCAGGAGATACAGGGGAGGCTAGCCGCGATGCGTGATCTGGTCCTGCTGGCCGCCATGCTGCTGTTCGTGCCCTTGAGCATGACGAATGCCTTCATCGCCTATCTGCTATGCGGCTGGGTGTCGGTGCTGTCGCCGGCCTACTATCTGTACGGCTTCATGGATGATGTGCGTTTCAACCTGATTTTCGCAGTCATCACCATCAGCGTCCTGATCGTAGGGCGCGACCGTTTCAAGAACCGGCTCGGCTACGCCAATCCGACGGTGCTGCTGATGCTGCTGTTCATGGTGCACGGCATCCTCTGCGCGCTGTTCGCCTATCCCGGCAATCCGCTCAACGAAACCCTGGCGATCCAGTTCGTCAAGACGCTGATCTATTGCCTGCTGGCGCCGCTGCTGTTGACCACACGTTTCCGCCTGCACGCGCTGCTGCTGATGCTGGCGCTGGGACTGGGTTTTCACGGCGTCGTCGAGGGGCTCAAGGTCATCAAGTCGGCTGGCGGCCATCGGCCGCTTGGTATTCCTTCTTCCATGATGTCGGACAACAACCAGCTCGCGGTTGCCATGGTCATGGCCTTGCCCATTTTCTTCTATCTCTACCAGTACTCTCAGCGCAGGCTGGTACGGATTGCCTTTCTCTGCACCATCGCCTTTACTGTCGCCTGCGTACTCGGCACGACTTCGCGCGGCGGGCTGGTCGGCCTGCTGGCGCTGGCGATCTGGTTTGTGCTGACTTCGCGCCACAAGGTGATGGCGGTTGCTCTCATTACCTGCCTAGCCGTGACAACCGTGGCGGTGGCGCCCGAAAACATGTTCAGTCGTGTCAGTACGATGCAGGACATCGAGAACGACAGTTCCTTCATGGGGCGCGTTGCGGCCTGGAAGATCAGTTCGGCCGTGGCGCTCAATAACCCGTTTTTTGGTGGTGGCTTCCATGCCATCCAGCACACCCCGATCTGGGATTCCTATCGTTACGAGCAGGGCCTTCTCGGCTGGATCACTACACCGCCGCCGGACGAGCGCGGCAAGGCCGCACACAACATCTTCTTCGAGGTGCTGGGCGACCTCGGCTTTATCGGGTTAGCCTTGTTCTGTCTCCTGTTCCTCAACGCTTTCCGTGCGCGTGCCGAGGTGCGGCGCATGACGCGGGATGGCCGCTGGCTATGGGCACGCGACATGTCTGATATGCTTTTTCTCTCCATCTTCGCCTACATGATTTCCGGCTCGGCGGTCAGCATGGCGTATTTCGAGCCGTTCTATGTGATCCTGATGGCCATGGAGATGCTGCGTCAGTGGGTGCGACATGAGTCTCGGCAACTGGCGGAGAAACCCGGCCCGAAGGAGGAGCCATGATCGAACTTGTGCTGCGTAGCTTGAGTCGCGAGAAGCTGTCCATATTCCTGTTTCACAAGATTCCACTGGCGGCTTCGCCGTTGGCCCCCTACGATCTGCCCTACGTCGATTTCCTGCGCTTGCTTGATTATGTGGCGGCGCATTTCAAGGTGCTTCCCCTGGACGAGGCAGTTGCTTTGCTGGAGAGCGGAAAACTGCCGCCCGGCGTTGCCTGTCTGACCTTCGACGACGGCTACAACGGCTGGGTCGAGCATGTCATGCCTGCACTACTGGCGCGCGACCAGCATGCCACCTTCTTCGTTACCACTGGCCAGTTCTCGGGCCGGCCGATGTGGCACGAAAGAGTAGAGCAGGCCCTGTCACGCCTGCCCCTGGGTAGCCTTCGGCTTGCTGATACTGAACTCGATACTTTCGAAATTTTCGATGAAGCCGCGCGTCAGCATAGCCTCCGTCGTATTGAGCAGTATTTGAAATATCTGCCGCTGACGCGTCGCGAGCAATTGATCGAATACTTGGAAGAGCTCTCTGGCGTGCGACCGGAGTCTCTGAGTCTGATGCTGGCTGACGATGTGCGCGCCTTGCATGCGAAGGGATTTTCGATTGGCGCTCATACTATCAACCATCCCATACTGACGCTGTGCAGTGATGATGAGGCTCGCCACGAAATTGGTGCTGCACGGGAAGAGCTTTCCGCCATGATCAATGGGTCGATTACCGGCTTCGCCTATCCGAATGGCCGGCCGGCGCAGGACTTCAACGAACGCCATGTGCGGCTGGTCAGAGAAGCCGGCTACAAATACGCCGTCACCACCCAGTGGGGCGCTGCGACCCCGCAGACTTCCCGGCTGCAAATCCCGCGCTTCACGCCCTGGGGGCCGGGTCGCCTCAAAATGAGTTATCAGCTCGCGCGCAACTACCTGCTGCCGGGCAAGACCCTGGGCATTACGGAATCGGTACTGGTGTGAGCATGTCCCTGAATGGTGTGAAATCTGCCCTGAAATCCCTCGCTTATTTCAGTGGCATGCTCGGCTGGTGGCATCGACGCCGCAATGCCAGAGCGCTGACGGTCTTCATGTTCCATCGCGTATTGCCTCGTGAAAGTGCGGCCTACGCTGCAGCGGAAAAGGAGTTCACCTTCAGCGTTGAAGGTTTCGGCCGTTGCCTGGATTTCATCCGCAGACATTACAGCCTGGTGAGTGCCGCCGAGGTTGAAATGGCGGTCGCCGGCAATATCACCCTGCCACCGTGTCCGGCCCTCATCACCTTCGACGACGGCTGGCGCGATACGCTTGTGTACGCTTGCCCTCAGCTCAAGGCACGGAATATGCACGCACTGCTTTTTCTCGCCACCGAGATACTGGAGAGTCCTTCGCCGCAATGGTGGCAGGACATGCTGGTGCGTATTCTCGAACAGCCGGTGCAGGCGCGGCAGCTCATGCAGCGCCTCGGCCTGCCCGCAGACCTGGCGAATGCGCGTAGCCGGGAGATTGATCATGCCGTCGCCGGGGCGGTGGCTGCCATGCCGTTGGCCGAACGCCTGGCCTTGCTGGAGGAATTTTTGTCGCCGGCCGAAGCCGAAGCCCAGATGCTCATCGCGGAGGAAGTGCAAGCCGCCGACCGCGCCTGCATCGAGTTCGGTGCGCATGGCCATACACATGCGCCGTTGACCATGCTGGCCCGGCCAGAACTGGAGTTGCAGCAGTCCCACGCCTTGCTCGCGTCATTGCAACCCGGCGTGAGCAGCATGTCCTTTCCACACGGCGCTTATACCGAGGCGATCATGACGCACGCCGCCACGGCGGGATTTCGCCTGACCTTCACCAGCGACCCACTCCTGCTGGATCTCAAGCACCCGGGTAGCGGGCACGGCATCGGTCGCATCCATATTCCGGAAAACGAATGGACTACAGAATCCGGCCGTGTTTCCTTCCCCAAGCTTGCCACCTTCCTGTTCTTTCGGCCGCAGGCCTCCCACTGATTGATGCCAGATTCCACCATCGGGCTGACCTTCTTCGTCAAGCCTTTCCAGCAACTTGATGCCTGCGAACGGGACGCCTGGGCGGCGCTGGTCGATCGCTATCCTGACAATCGTCGCGCCTTCATGACGCCGGTCTATGCAGAAGCGGTTGCTGCTGGCGATCCGTCGGTGTGCGTCCTTGTCGTTCATGCAAACGGCACAGCGGCAGGCTTCATGCCGCTGCAACGTCGTGTCGACTGGGCTGGCCGTCTTGGTGTGTATGAGCCCGTCGGTGGCGTCATGACTGATTATTTCGGGTTAGTTGCCGCGCCGGACTTGCAGATCGATATCAAGCAGGCATTACGCGAATGCCGTCTGCCATTACTGGCCTTTACTCATCTCGATACGGCGCAGCTCCAGCATGGCTTGCCTGCGGAGCAAGCTCGCATTGGTCTGAAAACGGAGATCGAGGAGCCGGTAGCAGACTTCTGGGAACGCCTGCGCGAGAGGGACAAGAAGTTTGTCTATGACACCGAGCGGCGCGAACGCAAGCTGGGCAAGGATTACGGCGAACTTTGCTTTGAATCTGATTCAAGCTCGCCGCAGGAGGATCTGGCAACGCTGATTGCGCTCAAGTGCGCCCAGTACACGCGGAGTTCCAAGCTGCAGGCGCCGCTATTCGCGCGCCGCAATGTCGAGCTGCTGCACCGCTTGCTCGATGCGCGCTCGCCACAATGTACAGGTGTACTCAGTACGCTGAAACTTGACGGACGCATCATCGCCGCGCATTTCGGTTTGCGCTGCCATGAAACCCTGCACTATTGGTTTCCGGTCTATGACCCGGCATTCTCGAACTATGCGCCGGGTCGCATCCTGTTCCGGCGCGTACTCGAGGCCTCCGTGCCTCAGGGGGTGCGCATCATAGACAGAGGTGAGGGCGACACGCAGGCCAAGCGCGATTTCGCCAACCGCGAGCATCTGTTCTACCGCGGCCTGTGGAGTGCCGGCGGGATCAGTGCGCTGCCGGGACGAGCGGTGCTGTCGCTGCTGTGGCGTCTGGCCTGAGGCCAGCTTCCTGCAGCAGGGAAGCGTAGAGCGCGACATGGCGCTCCGCGTTCAACTGCCAGGTGTAATTGTCGCGGATCAGTGCGTGACCCTGACAGCTCAGACGTTCACGCAAGGCTTCGTCGTGCATCAGGCGTTCGATCGCATTGCAGATGGCATCCGTCGTGCCGGGCTCGATCAGCAATGCATGCTCGCCATCCTCAACCACGTCGGCGATTCCGCCGACACGGGTGAAGATGGACGGTGTTGAGGAGAACAGCGACTCGAACAGTACCGTCGGCAGACCTTCCGAATGCGAGGGCAAGATGAAGGCGTCGGCAAAATGCATCCAGTGCTTGATCATCGAGTGATGCACACTGCCGACCAGCACCACATTGTCCTGCAGATCATGTTCGCGGATGAAGTCGCCGATGTAGTCGCCCAGCTCGTTGCGGCCGACCAGAAAGAGCTTGAGCTGTTTCTTTCCGGCACGGACCAGGCGCGCCACGGCCGGCAGCAGCTCGCGTATGCCTTTGCGCTGATTCAGATAGCCGACAAAAACCAGGTTCCAGCTGTTCGCATGTTGGGTCCTGAGGCGTTCCAGCACTGCGTGATCGTCTTCAAGCAGACTGAACTTTGCGGTGTTCACGCCATTGGTGATGTAGTGGCTGCGCGCCGCCATGCGTCCATCGGTCAGTGCCTCGGCCAGGCGCAGCCCCTCGCTGGCGACGAAAACGCCGGCATCGGCACCGTCCAGCGCCTGTTGCACCTTACGTCGGCAGGCTGCGTTGTAATTCGGCGCGTCGATGATGCAGGTCCTGTGTATGGTGTGCACCACCTTGACGGCGGGCAGGCATTCATCGCGCAGGCGATTGGCCGCGTAACCGCAGGGGTAGGTCGCATGGGCATGAATCAGGTCGAAGGGCCAATCCGCATGGATTTCTTCGACCACGCGTTTGATGCTGCGGTACATCCAGTCGCCGACATGCTGGAACAGTAGATGGCGAGGCAAGGTCAGATAGCGCGGATGATAAACCTCGAACCCTTCATAAGTTTCGCGTTCGGGGATATTGGCCAGTGCTGCATAGCGTTCGCTCATCAGGCCGAGCGGGAAGGGTGCATACGGAATCGGCTGGACGATGCGTACATCAATGCCGCATTCGCGCAGGGCCACGGCCTGTTCATGAACGAAAGTGCCGAACACGGGGTTTTCGTGATTCGGATACCACATGGAAAGAAATAGTACGCGCATGCTGATCGTCGATGGGTGAATGAGACCGCCTAGGCGGTGGTTTTCTTCTTGAGGCAGGATAGCAACCAGTAGATCGCCGAGCGTATGCGCCGGCCGCCGTGCAGGAGGGAATAGCGGAAGGCCCGCCGCGCCACGGCTGTCTTGCCGTGCCAGTAGTGGGCGTAGCCGTGGTTGAAGTAGGTCATGGCGACGCGGCGACGGAAGCTCTTTTCCTTCAGCAGGCTGCCATCGAGATTGTTGAGACTGTAGCGGGCCACTGTTCCCAACAGCAGGCGGCCAAGATAGTTTTCATCATCAAGCTTGTGCATCGCGCTTTGCGCATGAATGCGGTACAAGGCGACAGCGCCGTCAAGCGCGTGCATCTGGGTGATACGCGAGGCGCGCAGCCAGAAGTCATAGTCCTCGCCGATGCGCATGTCCTCGCGGAAACCGCCCAGCCAGGCATGAACTTCGCGGCGGATGACGGCGGTGTTCATGCCCACCAGCAGGCCCATCAGCAGTCGGTGATAGAGCCAGCCCGAGCGTTCCGGATTGATGCGTTCCAGACAAGCGCAATCGTGGCTCAGCGTTTCTGCCGGCGGAAACTTGCCTTGCGCGTCGCAGGTCCACTTGATGAAGCCGCCGAAAATCACACCCACGTCCGGGTGTTTCTCCATATGGCGGATCTGCGCCAGCAGCTTGCCCGGAAACCAGATGTCGTCGGCATCCAGAAACGCGATGTAGCTTCCGCGCGCCTGCCGAATGCCGGTATTGCGCGCAAAGGAAACGCCGCGACCGTCGAGATGGATCACGCGTATGCATGGGTCAAGGGATGTCAGCCTGTCGTAGTCGTCGTCGCTCGAACCGTCATTGATGACGAGGACTTCGAGCGCCGGATAGTGCTGCGCCAGCACGCTGTGCAGCGCTTCGTCGATGAACTCCCGGCCATTACGCACGGGAATGATGACGGAGACAAGGGGGAGTTGCGCGGGCGGCACGTGGGTCGGGTTCATGGGCTTACCGCAGGGGTTCGAGCGCGGCGGAGATGATGCCGCTGCTGTGGCGACGGAGTTCCTCGCGCCGCACCGCGATATGCTGGCGCAGCGCATTGCGGTTTTCCAGGGCACGCTGCGCGAGTTCACTCAGGGCGGTGGCGGAAAAGTGCAGGGTATCCTGATAGTAATCGTCCATACCCATCAACTGATTGAAGCCGCGATGCTTGATATCGTAGGCGATGGCGATCCACGGCGTGCCAGACGACGCTGCAAGGATGCAGGAGTGCAGCATGCCGCCGATATGCAGGTCCAGATCCCGGTACGCGGCGCAGGTGCCCGCCAGATCGGCATGCACGATATCCATCGAAATCCCCTGTGTTCTCAGCAGTCGCGGAATCACATACTCGTTGGCATGGTGGGTGATGTAGCGGAACCGGCAATGACTGCTTTGCTGAATGGCCTTCAATGCCCGCACATAGGCTGCCAGATTGGCAAGCAGGAACTGGTTGCTGCTGGGGCCGTGGAATGGAAGGTTAATGCCAATCAGCGTTGTGTCGGCATCCTGTTTCTCTGCCGGGGGAAAGCCGAGTGCAGCTGCGGTATGCAGGGCCGGATCGCCGATCAACTGCACGTTCTGTCCGGTGAGGGCGGACAGGTAGTCAGCCGAGTACACATCGCGTACGGTGACCAGATCGGCGCCGTCCAGCAGGCTGCGCAGGGTTTCCTTGTCGTCGAGCGACGGAGTGATGCGACACTGCTCGCCTTGGGGATTGAAGGGCTGGTTTACGCCGACACCCCAGAGCATGTAGGGTATGCCGCTGGTCTTCAGGAAGTCGAGATCGGCGCGCAGGCGCGGCTGCAGCCCGCCGTCATGGTTGAACAGGAAATAACCTCCGCCGGCGACGACCAGCAGGTCTATCCTGCGCTTGGAATTCAAGGCGTGCAGGGGTGCCGTATCGCCCCAGTCGACATTGCTCAGAGAACAGTCCGGAAGCGCCTGACGCAGGTTCAGACGTATGGTTTCCGCAATCGCGATATCGCCGATATTGGTCGCGTATTTGACACTGTAGTCGCGATAGTCGCAGTGGAAGTTGGCGGCGTAGCGCAAGCGGTACTGGTCGCGCCAGACCTTCAGGTTGCGCTTGAGGCTTGCCAACAAAGGCAGGCGGCGTGCCAGGTGCGGCGAGATATCAGCGGCGGCGCCGTAGATCGCGATATGCAGGCTCATGATCGGGTGAGGCGTTTGCCGAGTTCCGCCTGCAACAGGGAAAATTCCCGTGTCAGCGGATGCTGTGTGAAACGGATGGCCAGGTACCAGACCGGAACCGCAATCAGGCAGCTCAGGCCGACGACGAAGGCCGGATGCTCGTTTGCCGCCAGCAGTTCCCGGCACAGCAGGGTGACGCCCAGCACGCTGATGGCGACGATCGCGGTCCGGCCGAGAGGTTCGAGAATATCGCCAAGGCCGAGGCCGAGGAAACGTCTCAGCAGATAGATGTAGGGCAGCATGGTCAGCAAGTCGGCGATGGCGATGGCGATGGCGAAGGAGGCGAGGCTGCCGTCATACAGCAGAATGCCGAACAGTATCTTGAGAATGACGGCACAGATCAGTGCGATAGCGCTCAGATAGGGGCGGCCGATGCCCGTCAGTGCGGGCTGAGTCAGGCTGAAGGCCGTTTGCGCGGTGCAGGCCAGGCACAACCACACCATTGCTGTCGCACTCTCGCGCCATGCTTCGCCGTAGAGCAGCACGATGATGGGTTCGGCCAGCACGGCGGTCAGCGCCAGGGCCGGCCAGAAGATGCCGCTGATGTAGGCGATGACGCGCTTGAGCTCGGCCGCCATATCGTGGCCGCCGTGATGAACCCGGGCCAGATAGGGCAGCGCGACATAGTTGATGGTCGGGCCGGCGATATGGTTGAGGATGTTGACCGTGGAGTTGGCGCGGCTGAAGAGGCCAACCTGATGCGCGCCGGACATCTTGCCGAGCAGGATGTCCGGCAGGGCGAGATCAATCGCCTTTAGCGAGGAGGTCAGCATGGCGCCGGTACCGAAGTCAACGACGCGCCGCCATTGTTGCAGCGAAACGCGCATGGTCACCTCGGGTGGGCGGAGGGCGATGTAGCAGGCGCCGCTGACCAGGATGTTCACCAGATTGGCCCAGGCCATGCTCATGTAGCTGAAGTCGTTGAGTGCAAGTACGATGGCGACAGTGATGTAGATCGTGGTGGACACAATCGTCACGATCGCCTGCTTGCCGACCTCGAAGTTGCGGGTCAGGACGGCCTGGGGAATCGCCCCGAAGGGAATGAAGACAAAGCCCAGCGCCAGTACGTGCATGACCTGCTCGATGCCCGGCTCTTCGAACCAGTTCGCCCAGTAGCTGCTCAGGAGGTAAAGCACGGCCGCAATCGCCCACGAGGTGGTGATGAGGACGCCGGTTGCGGAGGCGATGACGTCGCTGTTGAGCTCCTTCTGCTGCTTGATGAAGCTGACCACGCCGAAGTCGCGGAAAACGTGGGCAAAGCTGACTGCGATGGCCGTCATCGAGAAAATGCCGATCTCGCTCGGACTGAGCAGGCGGGCAAGGACGATGGAAAGTCCGAAACTGGCAGCGGTGGCGCCATTACTGACGAAGAACTGCAGCAGGATTTTCTTGCGTAGAGTGTTCATCTCGATGCAGGTCCGGGCGCCTGGAAAGCCCCTGGATGGCGGGTTGAAACGGCAAGCGGCCGGGTGCTTGCGGGATGTACATATTCACGTTGCGGCACCAGACTGAAGCCGTTGGCGGGCGCCGGGGCGACGTACTTCCCAAGCAGATTGGTATTCGGTTTCAGCCGGTAGTCGAAGCGCTGCGGCAGTATGAACTGATCCCAGTCGGCGTTCGGATTGTTGGTGACCCTGCCTTTCACGCCGGTGATCTCGGGTTCGATCTGCTTGGCGCTGACCAGGATATTGTTGATGGCCACCAGGCGCTGAATGCCGGGCTTGACCACAAGCAGCTTGCCATTGACGGGAAGGTCGTCAACCAGTGTGTTATTGACGAGATAGAGTTCGACGCTTGCGCCCTTGTAGCCCTCGGCGCCGAAGGAAATGAGCGTCGGGTTGTCGGTCTGCGAACTCTGTGCAATCAGGTTGCCGACGACATAGGCAACGCCGCCATTGGGAAATTCGAGTTCGTAACTGGCCCTACCGTCGATCTCGTCGCTCAGGCGGTTGTAGAAGATGTGATTTTCCTCAGCCCGGCTCTTGAGCAGATGGCCGATACGGGCATGATGGAAATAGCTGCCGCTCACGCGCAGACGGGTGATCTGGCCCACATAAAGATTATGGGTACGCCCGTCTCCGACGCCGTTGTGGGCGAACTCCGAGTCCTCGATATCGAGGAACATGTCAGGGCCGCCTGCCGTCAGGATGCCATTCTCGTTGTTCTCGAACTTGCAGTTGCGTACGGTCAGATAGCCCTTCTCGAAGCGTATGCCGGCACCATTCCGGTCATGTACGTGCGCATCGCGGAATTCAAGATTCTCCACGGTGATGGCGCCGCCACGGACGATCCAGATGCCCTTGCCCTCGACGTGCGCGCCTGCCGCGATCAAGCGCGGACGGCTGGGGCCGATACCGCGTATGGTCAGCTTTGCCTGTTCCCAGATGGCGACATCGGCATGATAGTCGCCGGCTTCTATTTCGATGGTGTCGCCGTCGGCGGCCAGCTTGGCCGCCGCAGCAATGCTGCGCAGCGCTTGTTGCGGTCCGACGCGCAGCGTCTTGCCGCTGCTGGCGCCGGATTGACGTGCTGTCGACACGGGCGTCTCGAGAGGGGCCGATTCGTGGCGGCCCGGTTGGGTCTTGGGCTTGGTGAGAGCCGGTGCAGTGGGCTCGACATCGGGCGTGCCCGGCTTGACCGGAACCGCCACCAGCTGTCCATTGGCATCACGCCGGATTTCGCCGCGGTAGCTGGGAGCGTCGAGCTGGGCCAACGCAAACGGCATGCCAAGCAGCAGGAGCGCAACCAGGCGAAGCAAAGTGTGCCTCATATCAGTATCTCTGCCGGAGGCGGCAGGGACAGGAAACCCTGTGGGCTGGCGCTGGCGCCATAGGCGCCGGACTGGAACAGCACCACCCAGTCGCCGGGCTCGGCGGTGGGGAGCACGACCTTGCTGGCCAGCACATCCAGCGGCGTGCACAGCGAGCCGTGTATGTTGACGGTTTCTGCAGGCGCGGCATCCATGCGATTGCCGATGGCCACGGGGTAGTTCTTGCGGATGACCTGGCCGAGATTGCCGCTGGCGGCGAGATGATGATTCATGCCGCCTGCCGTGATCAGGAAAGTCTGGCCGCGCGATACCTTCTTGTCCACGATGCGCGTCGCATAGATACCAGCTTCGCCCACCAGATAGCGGCCCAGTTCAAGATGCAGCCGTGCTTGCGGCAACTCGCGGGCGGCGGCGCTGGTAATCTCTGCGAGCGCGTCCGCGATCGGCGCCAGATCAAGGGGCTGCTCGCCGGGGAAATAGGGGATGCCGAAGCCGCCGCCCAGGTTGAGACTGCGCACGGGCGCGGGCGCCTGCGTGGCCAGGCGGTGCGCCAGGGCATAGCTTTCGCGCTGGGTCTGCGCAACTGCCTCGCCATTCAGGCTTTGCGAGCCGCAATAGATATGAAAGCCTTCAAAGGCCAGGCCGAGCGATTGCAGGCGACCGAGCAAGTCTGGGACCGCTTCCTCGTCGATGCCGAAAGGCTTGGCGCCGCCGCCCATGCGCATGCCTGCGCCGCGCAGTTCGAAGGCCGGATTCACGCGTATCGCCACGCGCGCCGTGCGGCCGCGCTCGGCACTGAGCCGGGCCAGGGTTTCGGCCTCGCGTACCGATTCGAGGTTGAGCAGGATGCCGGCCTCCAAGGCCGCTGCAAGATCACGTTCCGTCTTGCCCGGGCCCGCATAGCTGATGGCGGCGGGCGCCACGCCGCTGGCAAGCGCCAATTGCAACTCGCGCAGGGAGGCAACATCCAGGCCATCGGCCTGCGCCGCCATGCAGGCGACCAGCTCGGGCAAGGGGTTGGCCTTGACGGCATAGTGGATGCCGATGGTGCTAGGCAAGACCGCACGCAGCTCGGCCATGCGGCGCTCCAGGTGCGCGCGGTCATAGGCATAAAAGGCGTCGCTGCGCAGCGTGTTGGCGATGTCATCCAGCGTACGGCCGCCGATCAGCAGTTCGCCGTTGCGGCTGGGCCAGGGTACGGCGAGCTTATTCATGACGGTTGGGTGCGGCTTCTCGCGGCAGGCAGACGAAGACGATACCCATCAGCAGACCGATGAGTACATCGGTGATCTCCGCGCTGCGGCCAGGCAAGAAGATCTGCATATAGCTGCAGGCAAACAGCAACCCGGCAGTCAGCAGGGTGGCAACGGCCAGCGAGAAGCCGCCGCGTGCCAGTAGCCAGATCATGCCGCCGTAGAGCGCGCTCTTCTCGCAGAAGGACTGCACGTTCACGCCGATGGAGCCGTGCATCAGGCTTTTGAACGGAACCCAGCCGTAGTCGCGCAGCGCCACCTCGCTGAAGCTGAACGGCGTCAGCAGAATGAACAACAGGAGGCCCAGGTAGGGCAGTGACAAGAGCAGATAGCGCGCATGTACGCGCGCAAGGAACGTCAGCCACAGCAGCCCGGCACAGAGGCAGCCGATCAGGTCGGCCGGCTTGATGACGAGATTCGTGATCAGCACCTTGGCGGCGAAGAAGCCGGTGGCGAAAATGGCGAAAACCAGCGCCCAGCGCTTGGCACCGTAGCAGGCATGCATCAGCGCGGCGATGAAGAGCCAGGCGATGAGGTAACGCAGCACCTCCGTTGGCGGCAGCTCGGGCGCCAGCACCAGGGGCTTGAGCGCGCGCCAGTACTTGTGCAGGTCTATGGTCGGTACATAGGGATAGAGTCGTGCGCCCAACCACAGAGCCAAAAGTAGTGATGCGCGCGGGTGCTGTACCAGCGGCACCAACCAGGCCGGCTGAAAGTGGCGGCTGGCCAGTAGCCCAGCCATGGCGCCAGCGGCACTGCCGATGGCATTGGCATAGATATCGCCGCAGGTCGGATTGCGATATTCGGCGTAGTACTGCAGGAATTCGACCGAGCACGAGAGGGCTGTGCCCGCGAGCGTCGCCACGACGATGGCGACGCTCGCGGGCAGTCGCTCCTTGAGCGCGAGCATGCCGAACAGCCCGCAGGGAATGTAAAGCAGGATGTTCGACACCAGATCGCCGGGCTTGTCCCATTCGCCCGTCGTACCGAGCAGGTAGGCGATGGCCTGGCCCGGATTTTCCAGTGCGCGCAGCTCGAAGGGATAGAGCGATCCGTAGTAGATCACCGCCACGGTCAGCAGCCAGATGAACGACATGGCGCGGCGCGGCTTCGACATGCCGGATGACACAGCGGTACTCATGACTTCTCTGCCGCCAATACGCGCCGGTCGATCTTGCCGTTGGCATTGCGCGGCAGGGGGCTGCTGCGGATTTCTATCCGTGCCGGCAGCATGTAGGCGGGCAGGCGGTTGCGGCAGGCTTGCAGCAGCGTATCCGCGCTCAGCGCATCAGTGCCGGCGGGCACGGCGACGAGGTGGATGCGCTGCCCCAGGTTTTCGTCAGCCACGCCCCAGGCGCAGCATTCCGCGATCAGACCGCTGGCATGCACGGCTTCCTCGATCTCGGTGGGGCTGACGCGATAGCCCGAGGTCTTGATCATCTCGTCCTTGCGGCCGATGAAGTAGAGATAGCCCTCCGCATCGCGGCGCACCGTGTCGCCGGAGAACACGGCGATTTCATCCAGCGTCTGGCCGGGCTGGCGCGGCAGCGGCTTGAAGCGTTGCGCCGTCATCTCCGCGTCATTCCAGTAGCCCATGCTCACCAGCGGACCGCGATGTACCAGCTCGCCCGGCTCGTCGGCGGCACATTCGCTGCCGTCGGGGCGCAGTACCCGCACCTCGGCATTCGGGATCGCGCGGCCGATGGAGTCGGGCCGCGCATCGACCTGTTCCGGCGGCAGATAGGTGGAGCGGAAGGCCTCGGTCAGGCCGTACATCAGATAGGGTTTGCTGCGCGGCAGCGTGGCGCGCAATTGCTGCAGCGTGGCCAGCGGCATGCGGCCGCCGGTGTTGGCGAAGTAGCGCAGATGTGCATCCAGCCCCTCGGGCCAGCGCTGTTGCACCAGTTGCATGTAGAGCGGCGGCACGGCGGTGAGGCCGGTGATCTGCTCGCGCGCCATGACCTTGATCAGGTCCTGCGGCAGCAGGTAGTTGTGCAGCACCACGCGCGCGCCGCTGTGGAAGGCGGTGCTCAGCTGGCTGAAGCCGGCGTCGAAGGAGAGGGGCAGGGCGGCGATGAGGCTGTCGCCGGCATGGTTGTCGAGATAGCTGGCGACGCTGGCCGCACCCGTGACGAGGTTGCGGTGCGAGAGCATCACGCCCTTGGGGCGGCCGGTGCTGCCCGAGGTGTAGAAGATCGCGGCGAGGTCGCTGTCGATGACGCGATGGGCAACCTGCGGCGCGGCCTGCAGCAGTTCGTTCCAGGGGGTAGTGCCCGCGCTCGCCGTGCCGGTCAGCACGACATGGCGCAGATCTGGGCAGGCGGACAAGGTCTCGGCCAGCAGCGCGTGACGTTCGGGCGCAGTCACGAGGATGCGCACATTGCAGTCGCGCAGAATGTGCTCGACCTGGGCGGGTTTCAGCAGCGGATTGACCGGCACGAGCACGCCACCGGCGCGTGCCGTGCCGAACATGGCGATGACGGACTCGCAACGCTTGTCCAGCCAGATCGCAACGCGCCCGCCGCGCTGCAGACCCAGCCCGAGCAGGCCGTGGGTACAGGCGCTGATGGCGGCCTCCAGCGCCGCATAGTCGAGCGTGCCCTGCGCATCCGAGAGCGCCGCTGCGGCAGGCGTCGCGGCCGCCTGGCGGGCGACCAGATGGTCAAGCAGGAAGCAGGGCATCGGTTTCATGCGGCGGGGGCATCCTTGCCACGCAAGGGGCGCAGGGCGCGGCCGGCCCAATGCCGCAGCGCCGCCTTGAGCCCCTGCCATTGCGACAGATCGAAGGCGATGATGCCGTGGCGCTCGCGCCTGTGGCTCATCCAGTTCTGCTTGTAGGGCTCGTCGCCGTTCAGGTAGTCCACTTCCGCAACGCGATCAACATCGAGTGCATGCTCGAACATGGCGGCGGTCAGCACCGTGCCGGCCGAATAGCGCGTCGCGGCCTCGTCGTAAGCCAGCTTGTAGATGCTGGCCACGCCCTTGTGCGTGAGCCAGAGCTGCGCGGCAATTGGCGTGTCGTCGAGATGCAGCACGCCCAGCCGCAACCAGCCTTCGCGTGCCGCCGTGCGGCACAGATTGGGAATGAAGTCCGCCTGCGGCTCGGGCGATTTCCAGCTCATGGCACAGACATGTTCAAAGGCTGCAATCGCCGCCTCCAGTCCCGCATCCTCGTGCTGCTGGATGCTGATCCGCCATGCTTTTGGGTCACCTGCGGCGCGGTCGAGCTTGCCGTAGGCGCGCTGCAGTGTATTGCGCAACTGCGAGGAACGGCTTTGCAGGTAGTCGGCAAAGCTGCGCCCCTCGACATCCAGATACCAGTTGCCGAAGCAGTAGTAGTCATCGACCCAGTAACCCGCCTCGGTCAGCACCTGCTTGAGCTGCCCGAACTCGGGCGCGCAGGGATCGAGGGGATGCAGGTCCACGCAGGCACGCCCGCACTCCTTGAGGTGGGAGACCAGACCGCCGGGCAGGGCGCCGACGGGGCCGTACAGACTGCTGTAGTAGTTGGACAGGCCGCGCAGCGTGGCGCCGTCATCGAGCAGCGGCAGGCAGCCCTGTTCGTCTGCGGGCAGCAGCAGCGTATCCAGCTTGCGTACCGCTTCCAGTCCGTGGGCGTGCAGGTTTTCAAACCAGGGCAGGCTGCAAAACACGCTGCCATGGCCCGAGACGGCATCCAGCGCAGGCCATGCGGCGCGCAAGGCGGCGATATCCACGGGGCTGGAGGACAGGGTCACGACAAGGCGGGAGCAGGACCGTTGAAAGATTCAGATGATACCCGCAGCCACCTGCCGCCGCGTGGAAATCTGGGTGTCGGGGATTTTTACACCAAGGCCCGGACAAGCTTGCCCATACTGTCGTGTCCTTGGATTCAGGGACAGGCCAAGCAGGTATAATCCGCGCAAATGGACAATGTAATTCAGGCACTGGCGATCTACGCCTTGCCGGTGATCTTTGCGATCACCTTGCACGAAGCGGCCCACGGTTACGTGGCGCGGCATTTCGGTGATCCGACGGCGTGGCAGTTGGGCCGCGTCAGCCTCAATCCGGTGCGGCATATCGATCCGGTCGGGACGATACTGGTGCCCGGCCTGATCCTGCTGTTTTCCGGTGGTGGTTTCCTGTTTGGTTGGGCCAAGCCGGTGCCGGTGGATTTCGGGCGTCTGCATCATCCCAAGCGCGACATGATCTGGGTCGCTGCAGCGGGACCGGCGGCGAATCTGGCCATGTTGCTGGGCTGGGCGCTGCTGTACAAGTATGGTGCGAGCAACCCCGAAAGCATTTACGGTGCGGCCATGCAGGCCATGGGGCAGGCCGGAATTCTCATTAATGCCAGCCTCATGTTGTTGAATTTGCTGCCTTTGCCGCCGCTGGATGGCGGGCGCATCATGGTCGGGCTGTTACCGCACCATCTGGCGTGGCGTTTTGCCCAAATCGAACGCTTTGGCTTCATTATTCTGCTGGTTTTGCTGTTTACCGGCCTGCTCAATGCGATACTCTTGCCGCTCATGCGGGTATTGCTGGCCCTGATTCAATCGCTATTCAATCTCTGACATTTAATGTACGAAGAACGTGTTCTCTCCGGCATGCGTCCGACCGGGCGTCTGCATCTCGGCCACTATCACGGTGTGCTGAAAAACTGGGTCAAGCTGCAGCACGAGTATCCGTGCCTGTTTTTCGTCGCCGACTGGCACGCGCTCACCACCGGCTATGACGATACGGCCGGCATCGAACAGAGCACCTGGGACATGGTGATCGACTGGCTGGCGGCGGGGGTGGATCCTGCGCAGGCGACCATCTTCATCCAGTCCAAGGTGCCCGAGCATGCCGAACTGCACCTGCTGATGTCGATGATGACGCCGCTGGGCTGGCTCGAACGCGTGCCGACATACAAGGATCAGATCGAGAAACTGAGCCACAAGGATTTGACCACCTACGGCTTCCTCGGTTATCCGCTGCTGATGAGCGCGGACATTCTGATCTACCGTGCCGACAAGGTGCCGGTGGGCGAGGACCAGATTCCGCACATCGAATTCACGCGCGAGCTGGCGCGGCGCTTCAATCACCTCTACGGTCGCGAGCCGGGCTTTGAGGACAAGGCGAAGGAGGCGGTCAAGAAGCTGGGCGGCAAGCGCGCCAAGCTCTATGAGGAATTGCGCAATCGTTATCAGGAAAAGGGCGACCAGGATGCGATCGAGCAGGGCCATGCGCTGCTTGACGAAGCGCAGTCGCTTTCGCATGCTGATCGCGAGCGCCTGTTCGGTTATCTCGAGGGCGGCAGCAAGATGATCCTGACCGAACCGAATGCGCTGCTGACCGAGGCATCCAAGATGCCCGGGCTGGACGGACAGAAGATGTCGAAGTCCTACAACAACACGATTTTCCTGCGCGAGGATCCGGAGTCCATCAGCAAGAAGATCCGCACCATGCAGACTGATCCGCAGCGCGTGCGCCGCACCGATCCGGGCGATCCGGAAAAGTGTCCGGTGTGGCAACTGCACCAGGTGTACTCGGGCGATGACGTGAAGGCCTGGGTGCAGCAGGGCTGCCGCAGTGCTGGCATTGGCTGCATTGAATGCAAGCAGCCGGTGATCGAGGGCATGCTGAAGGAGCAGGAGCCGATGCGCGAGCGTGCCCGCATGTACGAGGAAGATCCGGCGCTGGTACGCAACATCGTCGCCGATGGCTGTGAAAAAGCCAGGAAGATGGCGCAGGAAACCATGCGCGATGTGCGCGAGGCCATGGGCCTGGGCTTCAACTGAGTCACCGGGTCCAGTCCATGTCCATGGAAACCGTCCTCGCCGATACCGATCCGCCCGAGCCGCTACCGCCCGGGGTAGCCGCGGTCTTGCCGGCCGAGGAGCCGGTACCGCCGCATCTCGTCAAGGTCTATGGCGAGCGGCTGGAGACCATGCCCAAGGACCTGTACATTCCGCCGGACGCGCTGGAAGTCATCCTTGAGTCCTTCGAAGGGCCGCTGGACCTGCTGCTCTACCTGATTCGCAAGGCCAATGTGAATGTGCTCGACATTCCGATGGCGCCGCTGACCAAGCAGTACCTCACCTATGTCGAGGCCATGCGCAAGCGCAACCTCGAACTGGCGGCCGAGTATCTGCTGATGGCGGCGATGCTGATCGAGATCAAGTCGCGCATGTTGCTGCCGCGCCTGCCCAAGAACGAGGAGGGCGAGGTCGAGGATCCGCGCGCGGAACTGGTGCGTCGCCTGGTCGAATACGAGAAGATGAAGGCCGCCGCCGCCAGGATCGATGCGCTGCCGCAGGCCGGTCGCGATTACGAGTGGATTTCGGTGTGGGTCACCGAAGACGTGATCGAGGCCCAGCCCGAGGTCAATCTGCACGACCTGCAGGTGGCCTGGCTGGCGCTGATGAAGCAGGCCAAGGTCACGCAGCACCACAAGATCAAGCGCGAGGAGTTGTCGGTGCGCGAGTACATGACCAACATCCTGCGCAATCTCGCGGGCAAGGGTTATGTGGTGTTCGAGAGCCTGTTTGACGTAAGTGCAGGCGCGCCCCAACTGGTGGTCAGCTTTCTCGCCGTGCTGGAGCTGGCGCGCGAGTCGCTGATCGAGATCACGCAGAACGAGGCGCTTGCGCCTATCTATGTAAGGCTGCCCGAGATAGGGACCGAGACCGATGCTGCAACTGTACAAGCCTGAAGATTACAAGCGCGTACTCGAAGCCGCGCTGCTCGCCACCAGCGAGCCCATGACCCTGACCGACCTGAAAAAGCTCTTCGACGAGCAGTTCGACGACGAGACCTGGCGCACCCTGCTCGACGATTTGCGCCGTGACTGGTCACAAAGGGGCGTAGAACTGGTACAGTTGGCGACCGGCTGGCGTTTCCAGACCAAGCCTGAATATCAGGCCTATATTGATCGGCTCAAGACCGAAAAAGCACCGAAGTACTCGCGTGCGGTCATGGAAACCCTGGCAATCATCGCCTACCGTCAGCCGGTAACCCGTGGCGACATCGAAGACATACGCGGCGTCGCCGTATCACCCAATATATTGAAAACCCTGGAAGGACGCGGCTGGATTGATGCTGTGGGCCATCGCGATGCGCCCGGCCGTCCCGCACTCTACGCCACCACGCGTTCCTTCCTCGATGACCTGGGCCTTCGCAGTCTGGCTGAGCTTCCGCCGCTGACCGAGATCGAAGGAATGATGGATCTGGTCGATGCCGCGCCCCAGCTCCAGGCCAGGGCCGAAGTGGCCGCAGGTCCTGTCGAACCCGAGTCACCAACCGAATCAGCAACCGAAGGGATGATGGATCTTGCCGAATCCGCGTCGCAACAGCAGCAATAAAAATACTCCGTTCCGTGCCGCCGGCACTCAGTCGCAGGGCGCTCAGCCCGGCCGTCGTGGTGCCAGCCGCTTCAACAAGCCGGGTAGCGGGCAGGGCGGCGGTGGCCGCAACATGCTGGTTACCGATCCCGAACCGAAACTGCACAAGGCCCTGGCCGATGCCGGCCTCGGTTCGCGTCGCGAACTCGAGGACTGGATCATCGCCGGCCGCGTCAGCGTCAATGGCATGCCGGCCCATGTGGGTCAGCGCATCGGACCGGAAGACAAGATTCGCGTCAATGGCAAGCTGATCCAGCTGCGCTTTGCGCAAGGCCGCCTGCCGCGCGTGCTGATCTATCACAAGCCGGAAGGCGAAATCGTCTCGCGTGACGACCCGGAGGGCCGCCCCAGCGTGTTCGACAAGCTGCCGCGCTTGAAGGCCGGCCGCTGGATTACCGTCGGTCGTCTCGACTTCAATTCCTGCGGTCTGCTGGTCGTCACCAACAATGGTGATCTGGCCAACCGCATGATGCATCCGCGCTACGAGCTGGAGCGCGAGTATGCCGTGCGCATCCTCGGTGAGCTGACGGACGAGCAGAAGCAGCAATTGCTCGATGGCGTCATGCTGGAAGACGGCCCGGCCAAGTTCAACAGCCTGATCGACAGGGGCGGCGAAGGCAGTAACCACTGGTATCACGTGACCCTGAACGAAGGCCGCAACCGCGAGGTGCGCCGCATGTTCGAAGCCATCGGCCTGACCGTGAGCCGCCTGATGCGCGTGCGCTACGGCCCGATCAGCCTGCCGCCGCGCCTGAAGCGCGGCCAGTGTCGTGATCTGGAACCCCAGGAACTGGAACAGCTGATGGAATGGGCGCGCAGCCTGCCCGAACCCGAGCCGCACGAATTGGACGACGACGACATGCCGCTACTGGAAACCAGCGACGACGAGCATGAAGAAGGCGATATCAACGGCAATGTGATCGGCGGCATCAGCGAACATCAGAGCCAGGAACCGGGCCGGGGCGCCAGAAGCAAGCCGCAACGCCAGGGCAAGGGCGGCCAGCAGGGGCGTCCGCAAGGTGGTCAGGGTGGTCAAGGCAGGGGGCCGCAGGGCCAGTCGGGGCAGCCAGGCCAGGGCCAGCCCGGGCAGGGCGCCAAGAAGCGTCGCCCCAAGCGCCTGCCACGTCCGCAACCGGCGGGTGGCGAAGGTGCTGGCGAAGCGGTCGCGGCAGCGCCCCGGGGGGGTACGCCGGAAGGCGGCGAAGCCAGGCCGGCCGGCAACAAGCCGCGCAATCGCCGGCGTCGTTTCGGGGCGCGCAAGAAGCCGGAGTCTGCCGGACAGACGGAGTAAGCCGGCAAGTGGCCGTGGCGCGCATGCAAGTAAATGCGGCCGGGGCGGGCACAGGATTGTGAAACAGGCCGTGGCTCTGCTATAATCTTGCACTTTCCACGGCATTGCTGCTTACCAATGCCGCATGTCTCGAGATCATCCGGGACGTGGCCTCAGAATCAATAAAAAATGGGCATCAGGCCCATTTTTTGTTTTGTGCGAACGGATTTGTACGGCGCCGACAGAAATAGCGCAGGGATTACATGCAACTGGTTGAATTGATTGAACAGACGGTGACCGGATTGGGTTACGAACTCGTGGACTTCGAGACAAGTCCGCGTGCGCGCCTGTTGACGGTCTTCATCGACAAGCCCGAGGGCATCACGGTCGATGATTGCGCGACCGTCAGCAATCAGCTGTCGCGCGTGTTCACCGTCGAGAACATTGATTTCGATCGTCTTGAAGTGTCGTCGCCCGGTCTTGACCGGCCGCTCAAGAAGCTCGGTGATTTCGAGCGTTTTGCCGGTCAGCAGGTCAACATCCGCCTGCGCGTGGCAGTCGAGAACCAAAGGAATTTTACCGGGACCCTGCTCGGGGTCCGCGAGGGTCGCGTGTGTCTGGACACGGAAAAGGGCGAGCTGGTGGTAGCCCTTGAAGAGCTGGACAAGGCGCGCCTGGTACCCCAGTTTTAAAAAATAGCGGATAGAAGAATTCGGAGGAATACTGAATGAGTCGCGAATTGCTGTTGCTGGTCGATGCACTGGCACGTGAAAAGAATGTGCCAAAGGAAGTGGTCTTCATTGCACTGGAGATGGCGCTCGCCTCGGCGACCAAGAAGCGCATTCATGATGACGCCGATGTGCGTGTCGAGATCGACCGCGAAACCGGCGACTACGAAGCCTATCGCCGCTGGCATGTGCTGCTCGACGCCGATGTCGAGAATGATGAAAACCAGGTCGGCCTGATTGATGCCAAGGAACAGCTGCCGGATGTGCAGGTGGACGACTACATCGAGGAAAGCCTCGAGCCGGTCGACTTCGGCCGTATCGGCGCCCAGGCCGCCAAGCAGGTGATCCTGCAGAAGATTCGCGACGCCGAGCGCGAGCAGGTGCTGAATGACTTCCTTGAGCGCAAGGAAAAGCTGGTGACGGGTACTGTCAAGCGCATGGAGCGCGGCAATGCCATCATCGAAGCCGGCCGCATCGAAGCGCTGCTGCCGCGCGACCAGATGATCCCCAAGGAAAATCTGCGTCCGGGCGACCGCGTTCGTGCCTATCTGCTGAAGGTGGATCGCCAGGCGCGCGGACCGCAGCTGATCCTGTCGCGTACGGCGCCCGAATTCATCATCGAACTGTTCCGTCTCGAAGTGCCGGAAATCGAGGATGAGCTGCTCGAAATCAAGTCGGCCGCCCGCGACCCCGGCATCCGCGCCAAGATCGCCGTCAAGTCGAACGACCAGCGCATCGATCCGATCGGTACCTGTGTCGGCATGCGCGGTTCGCGCGTCACCGCAGTGACCAACGAGCTGGCGGGCGAACGCGTCGACATCATCCTGTGGTCGCCGGAACCGGCTCAATTCGTGATCGGCGCCCTGGCGCCGGCCGAAGTGGCCAGCATCGTCGTGGACGAAGACAAGCACAGCATGGACGTTGTCGTGGACGAGGCCAATCTCGCCATCGCCATCGGTCGCAGCGGTCAAAACGTACGTCTGGCGTCGGAGTTGACCGGCTGGCAGATCAACCTGATGACGGTCGAGCAGTCGGCCGAGCGTCAGGAGGTCGAAGCCGGTGCGATTCGCGCCGTGTTCATGGAAAAGCTGGACGTCGATGAGGAAGTTGCCGACATCCTGATCGCCGAGGGTTTCTCGACCCTGGAAGAAGTGGCCTACGTGCCGCTGGCCGAAATGCTGGAAATCGATGCCTTCGACGAAGCCACCGTGAACGAGCTGCGTGACCGCGCCCGTAACGTGCTTCTGACTGAAGCGATCAGCGACGAAGAGCAGCTGGAAGGCGTGGAAGAAGCCATGCTCAATCTCGATGGCATGGACAAGAGCCTGGCCGCCAAGCTGTCACGCGGCGGCATCAAGAATCGTGACGACCTCGCTGATCTGGCCGTGGACGAGTTGACCGAAATGACGGGCATAGACGAAGAGCGCGCCAAGGCGCTGATTACCAAGGCGCGCGCGCACTGGTTCACGGGAGAGGCGTAAGCCCGGGGGGAAGTTAATACATGGCTCAAATGAGTGTTGCCCAATTTGCCAGCGAGCTGAAGATGCCCGCGGCCGCGTTGCTGGAACAGCTGCAGAAGGCTGGCGTCAGCAAGCAGGTGGCTGAAGATATGCTGACGGAAACCGACAAGGCCCGTCTCCTGGAATACCTGCGCAAGTCGCATGGCGAAACCGAAGCCAAGTCCAAGATCACGCTGACGCGCAAGCAGACCAGCGAGATCAAGGCTGCCGACTCGAGCGGCAAGTCGCGCACGATCCAGGTCGAAGTGCGCAAGAAGCGCGTGCTGGTGCGTCGTGATACGCCCGAGGCTGCTGCCGACACGCCGGTTGTCGAAGAGCCGGTGGTCGAAATTGCGCCGCCCGTGGTTGAGGAAGTGATTGCCGCGCCGGTGGTTGAAGTGCCTGTGGTGGTCGAGCCCGAACCCGTGATCGAGCCGCCGCCCGTGGTGGTCGAGCCTGTGGTTGAAGCCGCGCCGGCCGTGGTCGAACCCGAAGCGCCTGTCGCTGCGCCGGAGCCGGTCAAGAAGCCGGGCAGGAAAGAGCCCGTGGTGGTGCGCCGCTCGGTGATCGATGCCGAACAGCAGGCCCTGCGTGATGCCGAAGCGCGTCGTGCCGCCGATCTGGCAGCCATCCAGGCCGCCGAGAAGAAGGCCAAGCAGGAACGCGACATCGCGGCACGCGAACGTGAAGAGGCTGCACGCAAGGCAGCAGCTGCACCGCCGCCGCCCGCACCGACCGGCACCCTGCACAAGCCGGCCAAGGCCGCTGATGCCAAGAAGCCGGAAGTCAAGACCGAAAAGCCGGGCGCCAAGAAGCCGGGTTCGAGCTGGAGCGATGACGCAGCCAAGCGTCGTGGCGGTCTCAAGACGCGCGGTGGCGACACCGGCAGTGGCTGGCGTACTGGTGGCAAGGGCCGTCATGGTCGCGGTCATGGTCACGACAATTCGCCGCAACAGCCGGCCGAAGCCATCATTCGCGATGTGCATGTACCGGAAACCATCACCGTCGCAGATCTGGCGCACAAGATGGCGGTCAAGGCTGCCGAAGTGATCAAGACCATGATGAAGATGGGTTCCATGGTCACCATCAACCAGGTACTGGACCAGGAAACCGCGATGATCGTGGTCGAGGAAATGGGGCATAAAGCCTTTGCGGCCAAGCTCGACGATCCCGATGCCTTCCTCGATGAAGCGCACGACGATCACAAGGATGCGCCGCTGCTGCCGCGCGCCCCCGTCGTCACCGTCATGGGTCACGTCGACCACGGCAAGACCTCGCTGCTCGACTACATCCGCAAGGCCCGCGTGGCCAGCGGCGAAGCCGGCGGCATTACCCAGCATATCGGTGCCTACCACGTGGATACTCCGTGCGGCATGATCACCTTCCTGGATACCCCGGGTCACGAGGCCTTTACGGCGATGCGTGCTCGCGGCGCCAAGGCGACCGACATCGTCGTGCTGGTGGTTGCAGCCGACGACGGCGTGATGCCGCAGACCAAGGAAGCGATTCACCATGCACAGGCCGCAGGTGTGCCGCTGGTCGTTGCCATCAACAAGATCGACAAGCCGGATGCCAACCCCGACCGCGTTAAGCAGGAGCTCGTCGCCGAAGGCGTGGTGCCGGAAGAGTACGGCGGCGATGCGCCCTTCATCGCAGTGTCCGCCAAGATCGGTACCGGCATCGACGAGCTGCTGGAAAACATTCTGCTGCAGGCCGAAGTGCTGGAGCTGACCGCGCCGATCGATGCGCCGGCCAAGGGTCTGGTCATCGAAGCCCGCCTCGACAAGGGCAAGGGTGCAGTGGCCACCGTGATGGTGCAGTCCGGTACGCTGAAGCGTGGTGACACGCTGCTGGCCGGTGCCGTGTTCGGTCGCGTACGCGCCATGCTGGATGAAAACGGCAAGTCGATTGATTCCGCCGGTCCGTCCATCCCCGTCGAAATCCAGGGTCTGACCGAAGTGCCGGCTGCCGGCGACGAGGCCATCGTGCTCGGCGACGAGCGTAAGGCACGCGAAATCGCGCTGTTCCGCCAGGGCAAGTTCCGCGACGTCAAGCTGGCCAAGGCGCAGGCTGCCAAGCTTGAGAACATGTTCGAGAACATGGGCCAGGCTGAAGCGAAGCAACTGGCGCTGATCGTCAAGTCCGACGTGCAGGGCTCGCAGGAAGCGCTGGTGCAGTCGCTGCAGAAGCTCTCCACCGACGAGGTCAAGGTCAATGTCATCCACGCAGCCGTGGGCGGCATCACCGAGTCCGACGTCAATCTGGCACAGGCTTCCAAGGCCGTCGTCATCGGCTTCAACACGCGTGCCGATGCCGGCGCGCGCAAGGCTGCCGAGAGCTTCGGCGTGGATATCCGCTACTACAACATCATCTATGACGCCGTGGATGAAGTGAAGCAGGCGCTGTCCGGCATGCTCGCTCCCGAAAAGAAGGAAGCCGTCATCGGCACGGTCGAGATTCGCCAGATCTTCACGATCTCGCGCGTCGGTACCATTGCCGGTTGTATGGTCACCTCGGGTGTGGTCAAGCGGAGCGCCTCGGTGCGCGTGCTGCGCAACAACGTGGTCATCCACACCGGCGAGCTGGAGTCGCTCAAGCGCTTCAAGGACGATGCCAAGGAAGTGCGCGAAGGCTTCGAGTGCGGCCTCAATCTCAAGGGCTTCAATGATATCGAGGTGGGCGACCAGCTCGAGGTCTTCGAAATTCAGGAAGTCGCCCGTACGCTGTAAGCGTTCAGGCAGTCTTATGCAGTAATACGGACGGGCAGCTGAAGCATCGGCTGCCCGTTCTCACTCAGGAGTTCTCAATGCCCAAGGAATTTTCACGCTCCAGCCGTGTCGTCGAGCAGATCAAGCGCGAGCTAGCCGAGCTGATCCGCCTTGAGCTCAAGGATCCGCGCGTCAAGTTCGTCACCATCAATGATGTCGAGATCACGCCGGATTACGCCCACGCCAAGGTGTTCTTCACCGTGCTGGAAACCGACAAGCGCGCCGATATCGAAGCCGGCCTGCTGCGCGGCGCCAGCTTCCTGCGCCGCGAGCTGGGCAAGCGCGTGCGCATCCACACGCTGCCGCAACTGCACTTCGTCTATGACGCCTCGGTGGAGCAGGGCGCACGCATGTCCAAGCTGATCGAAGAGGCGGTGCGCTCGGATCAGAACCAGAACGACGACGAGGCGAAGTGAGCAAGCCGCGTAGCGCCCCGCGTCGTAAAGTCGATGGCGTGCTGCTGCTCGACAAGCCGCAGGGCCTGAGTTCCAACACGGCGCTGCAGATCGCACGTCGCCTCCTCAATGCGGAAAAGGCGGGCCATACCGGCACGCTGGATCCGATGGCGACGGGTTTGCTGCCGCTCTGTTTCGGCGAAGCGACCAAATTCTCCAGCGAGCTGCTGGATGCCGACAAGGCCTACGAGGCGACCCTCAAGCTGGGCATGACCACGACCACGGCAGATGCCGAAGGCGAGGTGCTGCAGACCCGCGAGGTGGCGGTGACGCAAGCCATGCTGGAGGCCGCCCTGGCGAAATTCACCGGTCCGATTGCCCAGGTGCCGCCCATGTATTCGGCCTTGAAGCGGGACGGCAAGCCGCTCTACGAATATGCCCGCGCCGGCGTCGAGCTGGAGCGCGAGGCACGCAATGTCGTCATCCACAAGCTTGAGCTGCTGGACTGGCAGGGCGACGAAGTGCGCATTGCCGTCGATTGCAGCAAGGGGACCTATATCCGCACCCTGGCCGAGGATATCGGCGAGGTCCTCGGCTGCGGCGCGCATCTGATCGCACTGCGCCGTACGCGCATTGCCACGCTGGGCCTGGCCGGGACTGTGACGCTGGAGCAACTGGAACATGCCGTTGATCGTGACGCCCTGCTGGCCGCGACCGAGTCCCTGCTGGGTGACTTGCCGGCAGCGCATCTCGATGCCGCCGCCAGCGATCGTCTGCTGCATGGGCAGCCGGTGAGCATGGCAGGCATGTCCGCGCCGCGCTATCGGGCCTATGCGCACGATGGCCGTTTCATCGGCCTGTGTCAGCTCGATAGCCAGGGGCGCCTCGCCCCCAAGCGTCTGATCGCTGCCTGATTCCATGAGCAACAGCGCACCCATCGGGATTTTTGACTCCGGCCTGGGTGGCCTGTCCGTGGTGCGCGCGATCACCCAGCTCATGCCTGACGAAACGCTCTTGTACGTGGCGGATACCGCGCATTGCCCGTACGGCTTGAGGTCGGCCGACTATCTGCGCGAGCGTGCCATGCATATCACGGCCTGGCTTCAGGAGCAGGGCGCCAAGGCGATCGTCGTGGCCTGCAACACCGCAACGGTAGCGACGATCGCCACCTTGCGCGCAAACTTCAGCCTGCCCATTATCGGCATCGAGCCGGCGATCCGTCCAGCGGCGGCGAATACCCGCAGCGGCGTGATCGGCGTGCTGGCCACCGCCACCACCCTCGGCAGTGCCCACCTCGCGGCGCTGATCGCACGCCATACCGACTACCATGAGGTCGTCACTTCGGCCTGCCCGGGCTGGGTGGAAGCGGTAGAGGCCTGCGCGCTCGATGCGCCGGCAACGGCAGCACTGGTGCGTAACAGTGTGCAGCCCTTGCTCGACGCAGGCGCGGATACGCTGGTACTGGGATGCACCCATTACCCCTTTCTGCGGGCGCAGATCGAAGCGGTGGCGGGGCCCGGAGTGCATATCCTGGAAACCGGGCTGCCGGTGGCGCGCCAGTTGCAACGCCAGTTGCAAACTCATCACCTGCTGGCAACGGCAAACCCCGAGCCGGGCCATCGCTTCCTGAGCACCGCAGATCCGGCGCTGCAGCGCGAATTTGTCCGCCAGTACTGGCCCGGCGTCAGGGAAATCGCCCAACTCACGCTCTGAACCGGCTTGTTGCCACAAAAACCCTTGCCCGGCTTGCCTTTGCCCGGTGTTCCGGGTACAATTCCGCCCTCGCAAGACCAGTACGCGCTCTATCAAACCGGGGCCGTACCGGATTCCAAAACAGTGTTTGAGTGAGATAAAAATGGCTATTCAAGCTGCCGACAAGGCAAAAATCGTCGCTGACTTCCAGCGCGCACAGGGCGACACCGGTTCTTCCGAAGTGCAGATCGCACTGCTGACCGCCCGTATCAATGACCTGACCGGTCACTTCAAGGAACACAACAAGGATCACCACTCGCGTCGTGGTCTGCTGCGCATGGTGAGCACCCGTCGCAAGCTGCTGGACTACCTGAAGCGCAAGAATGCGGATTCCTACCGCGAACTGATTCAACGTCTGGGCCTGCGCAAGTAATTTACGCAAGTAAGCAGCCGGAGTTGGCAGTCATGCGGAGCGCCCGACCCCAGGTCGGGCACCGATAAGATAAAGCCGGAGCAACCCCTGTGGTCGCTCCGGCTTTGTCGTTTGCAGGTTTTGAGTAAGCTGTACCGTTGTGAAAAGTGGCGCTGCATTGGCAGTGCCTTAATGTGAAGTAAAGCCATGTGTGCATGGCTCATTGTTTGAAAGGATTTACTGTGCTGACTGCAACCAAGAAGAGTTTTGCCTACGGTGCCCATACCGTCACCCTGGAGACCGGCGAGATCGCCCGTCAGGCCGGCGGTGCCGTCATCGTCAATATGGACGACACCGTGGTGCTCGCATCCGTGGTGGGTGCCAAGTCCGCCAAGCCGGGTCAGGATTTCTTCCCGCTGACCGTGGATTACATGGAAAAGACCTATGCTGCCGGCAAGATCCCCGG
>JAIEOJ010000172.1 GCA_019750575.1 Rhodocyclaceae bacterium
CGCTGGGCGCAGTGCGGGCAGGTGATTTGCATGACGGGCTCGATGACGTGATGCTGCGCAGATGGGGATGTTTTGCCAGCCTGCAAGAGGCGGATCAGGCCAGTGCGCGGAAGGCGAGCCCGCCGGCCACGGCCAGGCAGACCACGCCGAAGGCGGTTTTCAGTCCCTGTGCCGCGTAGCGTGCGGCCAGCATGGTGCCGAGCAGCATGCCGAGCACGGTGCCGCCGGCGAAGGGCAGGCCGATGGCGTGATTGAAGTGGCCGTTGACCACGCTGCCGGCAAAGCCGGCGAGCGAGATCAGCGCAATCACTGCCAGCGAGGTGGCAACCACGGATTGCATGGCGAGATTGCTGTAGCGCTGCAGCGCCGGCACGATGACGAAACCGCCGCCAACCCCGAGCAGGCCCGACAACACGCCGGCAATCACGCCCATGCCCGACAGGCTGAGGGCGCAGCGGCTGTTCCAGATGAAGCGGCCATTGCTGGCGCTGCGCATGCAGGGCAGGTCGGCCGGGGCCGCACTTGCTGCCGGCGTGCGGCGGCCTTCGCGCAGGCTTTTCAGCCCCACGCCGAGCAGCACCAGCGCGAACACCAGACTGAGCAGGCGCGTGTCCGTGCGCTGCGCGAGCCAGCTGCCGAAAGGCGCGCAGAGTGCGCCAGTCACGGCCATCAGTGCCGCCGCCTTGTAGCGCACGTGACCACTACTGAGTCGGCCGAGGGCGCCGGTCGCCGCCCCGATGCCGACGGCGAGCAGGCCGATGGGGCCGGCTGCGGCAACCGTCAGGTGCAGGCCGAAGACCAGCGCCGGCACCGCCAGAATACCGCCGCCGGCGCCGGTGAGTCCCATCACCAGGCCGACCATGGCGCCCAGCACCAGGCTCAGGATCATGGCTGCGTCTATTTCTTCAGCGGACAGCTGCTGAAGCCGAACAGCGGATAGAGCGGGCAGAAGCCGAGCGCGCCGGTGGCCAGCGGCACGAGGCCGATCCAGCCCCATGGGCCGACCGTGCCGGTGACGGCGAGTGCGACCAGTACCAGACCGATGGTGATGCGCAGGATGCGGTCGATGCCGCCGACGTTTGCTTTCATGGTGTTCTCCTTGAGTGGTGCTGCGGTGATCAGACGGCGTTGAGCGGAATCTTCAGATAGCGGATGCCGTTGTCCTCGGGCGGCGGCAACTGGCCGGCGCGCATGTTGACCTGCACCGAGGGCAGGAGCAACACCGGCATCTCTAGCGTGGCATCGCGTGCGGTGCGCATGGCCACGAACTCTTCTTCGCTGATGCCGTCGCGTACATGCACGTTCATCTGGCGCTGTTCGGCCACGCTGGTGACAAAGCGCGTGGCGCGACCGCCGGGCTGATAGTCGTGGCAGAGATAGATGCTGGTATGCGGCGGCAGGCTCAGCACCTTGTTGATGGAGCGGAACAGGGTGCGTGCATCGCCGCCGGGAAAGTCGCAGCGCGCGGTGCCGTAGTCCGGCATGAACAGGGTGTCGCCAACGAAGGCCGCCACATCCTCGCCGTCGCGCAGCACATAGGTGAGACAGGCGGGCGTGTGGCCGGGCGTGTGCATGACCTCGGCTTCCAGCGTGCCGATGCGAAAGGTTTCGCCATCCCTGAACAGGTGGTCGAACTGGCTGCCGTCATGGGCAAAATCGCTGCCGGCATTGAAGAGCTTGCCGAACACATTCTGCACGCGGCGGATGTGCTCGCCGATGGCGATCCTGCCGCCCAGCTTCTGCTTGAGATAGGGCGCCGCCGACAGGTGATCGGCGTGGGCGTGGGTTTCGAGTATCCACTCGACGCTTGCGCCGAGTTCGCCGACACGCGCGATCAACTGGTCGGCACTGGTGGTCGAGGTGCGACCGGCCTTGGGGTCATAGTCGAGCACGCTGTCGATCAGCGCGCAGTGCCGGCTCTCGCTGTCCATGACGATGTAGCTGACGGTGGCGGTGGTCGGGTCGAAAAAACCTTCGACCTGCAGTTTGCTCATGGTGCGGTCCTTCGCAAGGGTGATACCTGCCTGTATCAAGACTTGTGCCAGCTTGTGCGGGCCAGGGCGCGCGGAAAAAATCCATGCAATCCAGTGGCTTGTGTTTTGTGCCGCGCTGCCTTGGCAGGTTGCTGCCAGGTGACAGGCCCAACTTGGCAGTGGCATACTGCCAATTGGCAGTGTTTGTTGCCCAACCCTCAGGGAGTTCATATGGCCCAGTCCACCCCCGCCGTTCTCAGTGCCTTCGAGATCCAGGCCCTGATTTCCTATCTGGATCAGGAGCCTGCACCGATGATGGTGATGAACACCGCGTATGAAATCCTTGCCGCCAACACCGCCTATCAACGCCAGTTCGGCACGGTCGGGCGCAGCTATGTCGGCCACAAGTGCTATGCCGTGTCGCATGGCTACACGGTGCCCTGCGATCAGGCCGGCGAGCACTGTCCCTTGCAGCGCGCGCTCGCCAGCAAGGGGCCGGACCGCGTCCTGCACGTCCACCATACGCCGCGCGGCCCGGAGCATGTCGATATCGAGCTGCGCCCCATCATCGACGCCGAACACCGCGTGGTCGGCTTTGTCGAGCGCCTGCTGACGATCCGCCATGCCTCGGCCCAGCCCAGCCGCGAGGGCCTGGTCGGGCAGGCGCCGGCCTTTAACCGGGCGCTGGCCGAGTTGCAGCGCGTGGCGCCGTCCAGCCTGCCGGTGCTGCTGCTGGGCGAGTCTGGCACCGGCAAGGAGTTGTTTGCGCGCGCCGTGCACGAGGCCAGTCCGCGCGCACGCGGCCCCTTCGTCGTCGTCGATTGTTCCGGCCTCACTGAAACCCTGTTCGAGAGCGAACTGTTCGGCTACGAGAAGGGCGCCTTCACCGGGGCGGTCGCACGCAAGGCGGGTCTGGTCGAAACCGCCAAGGGCGGCACGCTCTTCCTCGACGAGATCGGCGATGTGCCGCTGGCCATGCAGGTCAAGCTGCTGCGCCTGATCGAGTCCGGCACCTACCGCCGCGTTGGCAGCGTGGAAACGCAGAATGCGGATTTCCGTCTGGTCGCGGCGACGCACAAGCCCTTGCAGAAGATGGTGGATGAAGGCAGTTTCCGTCAGGACCTCTACTACCGCATCAGCGCCTTTCCCATCCATCTGCCGGCGCTGCGCGAGCGCAGCGAGGACATTCCGCTGCTGGTCGAATCGCTGCTGCGGCGTGCCGGCGGCAGCCAGGAATTGCATGCCGCGCGGGAAACGCTGGCCTTGCTCGGCCGCCATCGCTGGCCCGGTAATATCCGCGAGTTGCGTAATGTGCTGGAACGGGCGCGGCTGTTCGCCGACGACGGCGTGATCCGCCCGGAACACCTGCCGCCGGGCTTCGCCCTGGTGTCGGTCTCAGGCGCGCATGCTGCCGTGACGGGCAGCATGCGGCCGCACGGCGACGAGGCCGCCTTCATTGCCTACGTGCAGCAGTTCAGCGGCACGCGCAGGGAACTGGCGCAGGCGCTGGGGCTCAGCGAGCGTACGCTCTACCGGCGTCTCAAGGCCGCGGGTCTGGCCTGAGACTGCGGCGGCTGCGGGCTAGAGGCTGGGCTTGCCGGCGAGCTGGCCGAGATCCTGCCAGGCCTTGTTGCAGCGGGCGTCGCCCCGGGTGCAGCCATCGACGAACACATCACCGACCACGCCGACGATATCGAGATCCTCAGGCGCGATCTTCTCGACCGCGAAAGTGACTTTGGCCTGGACCGGCTCGGCCGGCGCATGGTCGCGCGCATGCAGTACTGCGCCGTAGGCCAGGGTGGCAAGGAAAAAGCTTGAAACGCCGAAACGTACAAACGTCCTGTTCACGATGTTCTCCCCTATAAGTGCTGCTGCATTTCCAGACTAATGGGGCTGTGTTACCGCTTCAAGACAAATGTTTTTCCATGCCAATACGCTGTTCTTATTTGCGCGCGAAAGTACCCCTTATTCACCCATGGCATATGCATATGTGGTCAGCACGAATAAGTATCTGAAAAATCAGTCGTTCTGCTTATAAAGTCCGCTCTCTACACTCCGCTCACCTTATTCAAGAACGGAGTGCTTCAAATGGTTCGCAAACTTGCTTTCTCCCTGCTCGCCGCAGGTACTTTCGGCATTGCCGGCACTGCGACGGCGGCTGACTACACCCTGCTCAACGTTTCCTACGATCCGACGCGCGAGCTCTACCAGGACGTCAACACCCGCTTCATCAAGCAGTGGGAAGCCAAGAACCCGGGCGACAAGCTGACCATCCGCCAGTCGCACGGCGGCTCGGGCAAGCAGGCGCGTTCGGTCATCGACGGCCTCGAAGCCGATGTCGTGACGCTGGCGCTGGGCTACGACATCGACGCCATTGCCGAGCGCGGCCTGCTCAGCAAGGACTACCAGAAGAAGCTGCCGAACAATGCCTCGCCCTATGTCTCGACCATCGTCTTCCTGGTGCGCAAGGGCAATCCGAAGAACATCAAGGACTGGAACGATCTGATCAAGCCGGGCGTTGCGGTCATCACCCCCAACCCCAAGACCTCGGGCGGTGCGCGCTGGAACTACCTGGCGGCCTGGGGCTATGTGCTGAAGAACGGCGGCAATGAGGCGCAGGCCAAGGAGTTCATCGGCAAGCTGTTCAAGAACGTGCCTATCCTGGATACCGGCGCGCGTGGTTCCACCACCACCTTCGTCGAGCGCGGTCAGGGCGATGTGCTGCTGGCCTGGGAAAACGAGGCCTACCTGGCGGTCAAGGAACTCGGTCCGGAGAAGTTCGAGATCGTGACGCCGTCCATCTCCATCCTCGCCGAACCGCCCGTCGCCGTGGTGGACAAGGTGGTCGACAAGCGCGGCACGCGCAAGATCGCCCAGGCCTACCTGGAATACCTGTACACCCCGGAAGGCCAGGAGCTCGCGTTCAAGCACTACTACCGTCCGGCCCTGACCGAGAAGGACCCCTTCCTGGCCACGCGCAACAAGAACACCTTCACCAAGGTCAAGCTGTTCAGCATCGATGAAGTCTTCGGTGGCTGGAGCAAAGTCCAGAAGGCCCACTTTGGTGACGGCGGCATATTCGACCAGATCTACGAAAAGAAGTAAGTTACTGCTAACTTCAAAAAGGCCGGCCGGGGCGGCGCTCCAGTCGGCCTTTTTTAATTTTTCTTCTAAGCAAATATCAATTAAGTCTTTTTTCTTTATAAGAAGACTCCGTATACTCCGGCTTTCCTTATACAGAAACCGAAAGGACCGCTTCGTGAAATTCTCGCCCCTCAAGACCCTGCTGGCGCTTTCCATCGCTGCCGCAACGGCCCTGCCGGCCCATGCCGACACCACCATCCTCAATGTGTCCTACGATGTCGCGCGCGAACTGTACAAGGACTACAACCCCGTCTTCGCCAAGCACTGGAAGGCCAAGACCGGCGAGACCATCAATGTGAACCAGTCGCACGGCGGTTCCAGCAAGCAGGCCCTGTCCGTGGCCGCCGGCCTGGAAGCCGATGTGGTGACCATGAACCAGGCCACCGACGTGGATCTGCTGGCTGAAAAGGGCCTGGTCGCCAAGGACTGGACCAAGAAGTTCCCGAACGGCGCCGCGCCTTTCACCACGGTGCAGGTCTTCCTCGTGCGCAAGGGCAACCCCAAGAACATCAAGGACTGGGATGACCTGGTCAAGCCGGGCGTGCAGGTCGTGATCCCGAACCCCAAGCTGACCGGCAACGGCCGCTACAGCTACCTGGCCGGCTGGGGCGCCGTCATCAAGAAGGGCGGTACCGAAGCGCAAGCCAAGGAATACGTGGGCAAGCTGTTCAAGAACGTGCCCGTGCTCGACAGCGGCGGTCGTGCTGCCAGCGTGACCTTCACCCAGCGCAATATCGGCGACGTGCTCGTCACCTTCGAGAACGAAGTCAAGTTGCTAACGCTGGAGCACGGCTCGGACAAGTTCGACGTGGTCTATCCGAGCATCACCATCCTCGCCGAGCCGCCCATCGCCGTGGTCGAGAAGGTTGTGGACAAGCGCGGTACGCGCAAGGTTGCCACCGAATACCTGAACTACCTGTATTCGGAAGAGGGCCAGTCCATCGGTGCCAAGAACTACTTCCGCGTGCGTAACGAGACCATCGCCAAGCGCTACGCCATCATGTATCCGAAGATCCCGACCTTCACCCTGAACGAAGTGTTCGGCGACTGGCAGAAGGCCCAGAAGACCCACTTCTCCGACGGCGGCATCTTCGATCAGATCTACACCACTGGCAAGTAAGTCTATTTAAGCACCCCCCTTCGACAAGCTCAGGGCGAACGGAACTGGTTTCCGAACGGCCTCCGAATAAGAAACCGTTCGGGCTGAGCTTGTCGAAGCCGCACCAGCCTCTTGTCTTCGACAGGCTCGGTTTGAACGGACATCTGAACACACAATGAGCACCACCACCTTCCGCAAGCACAATGTGCTGCCGGGCTTCAACATCTCGCTGGGATACACCTTGCTGTATCTCTGCCTGATCGTGCTGATCCCGCTGTCGGCTGCCTTCTTCAAGACCTATGAGATGGGCTGGCAAGGCTTCTGGGCGACCGTCACTGCACCGCGCGTGATTGCGTCGTACAAGCTGTCCTTCGGTACCTCGCTGCTGGCCGCCACGATCAATGCCTTTTCCGGCCTGCTCATCGCCTGGGTGCTGGTGCGCTACGATTTCTGGGGCCGTCGCTTCATTGATGCGCTCGTCGATCTGCCCTTCGCCCTGCCCACTGCCGTGGCCGGCATTGCACTGACCGCCATCTACGCCGGCAACGGCTGGATCGGCCAGTTCTTCGAACCCTACGGCATCAAGATCGCTTTCACGCCGCTGGGCATTCTGGTGGCGCTGACCTTCATCGGCCTGCCCTTCGTCGTGCGCACCGTGCAGCCCGTGCTCGAGGATCTCGAGACCGAGCTTGAAGAGGCCGCTGCCAGCCTCGGCGCCGATCGCCTGCAGACTTTCCTGCGCGTGATCCTGCCCGCCATCGGCCCGGCCCTGATTACCGGTTTCGCGCTGGCCTTTGCGCGCGCCGTGGGCGAATACGGCTCGGTCATCTTCATCGCCGGCAACGTGCCCATGGTGTCCGAAATCACGCCGCTGCTCATCATCACCAAGCTCGAACAGTATGACTACGCTGGTGCCACCGCCATCGCCGTGTCCATGCTGGTCGTTTCCTTCGTCCTGCTGCTCATCATCAACCTGCTGCAGGGCTGGACCAAGAAGCGCAGGGAGGCATGATGGCCGGGTCTACAACAATGGCAACGACTTCCACACTTTCGCTGCATCAGGCGCCGGGCGCCAAGGGCGGTTCCTCCGCCACCACCGAACCGGCATTCGTGTGCTGGCTGCTGATCGGCAGCGCGCTGGCTTTCCTCACGCTGTTCCTGTTCGTGCCGCTGGTCGCCGTCTTCGTCGAGGCGCTGCGCAAGGGCTTCGGCCCCTTCTTCGCCGCGCTGGTCGAGCCGGATGCCGTCTCCGCCATCAAGCTGACCCTGATCACCGCGGCCATCGCGGTGCCGCTGAATCTCGTCTTCGGCGTCTCGGCGGCCTGGGCCATCGCCAAGTTCCAGTTCCGCGGCAAGCAGTTCCTGATCACGCTGATCGATCTGCCCTTCTCGGTGTCCCCGGTCATCGCCGGCCTCATCTATGTGCTGATCTTCGGCGCCAATGGCTGGTTCGGCACGTATCTGCAGGATAACGACATCAAGATCATCTTTGCCGTGCCCGGCATCGTGCTCGCCACCATCTTCGTCACTTTCCCCTTCGTCGCGCGCGAACTGATTCCGCTGATGGAAGCACAAGGCAGCGAAGAGGAAGAAGCCGCCCGCGTGCTTGGTGCCAACGGCTTCCAGATCTTCTGGAAGGTGACCTTGCCCAACATCAAGTGGGGCCTGATCTACGGCGTGATCCTGTGTAATGCCCGCGCCATGGGCGAGTTCGGCGCCGTCTCGGTGGTGTCCGGCCACATCCGCGGCCTCACCAACACGCTGCCGCTGCATGTCGAGATCCTCTACAACGAATACAACTTCTCCGCCGCCTTCGCCACGGCCTCGCTGCTTGCATTGCTGGCACTCGTGACGCTGGGCCTGAAGAGCATCGTCGAATGGCGCAGCGCCAAGCTGATCGACGCCGACGCACCCACGGAAAACATTCAGAAATAAGTTGCGGGCCCACGGCCCCGAACAGGAAGAGTCATCATGAGCATCTCGGTACACAACATCGGCAAACGTTTCGGCGCCTTCACTGCGCTGGACAACATTTCTCTCGACTTCCCGCAGGGCGAACTCGTCGCGCTGCTCGGTCCTTCGGGTTGCGGCAAGACCACGCTGCTGCGCGTGATCGCCGGCCTGGAGCGTCCAGACGAGGGCAAGGTGCTGTTCGATGGCGAAGACGCTTCGCGTCGCGATGTGCGCCAGCGCCAGGTCGGTTTCGTGTTTCAGCACTATGCGTTGTTCCGCCACATGACCGTGTTCGAGAACGTCGCCTTCGGCCTGCGCGTCAAGAAGCGTCACGAACGCCCGAGTAATGCTGAGATCGAGCGCAAGGTGCATGAGCTGCTCAACCTCGTTCAACTCGACTGGCTGGCCGATCGCTATCCCTCGCAACTGTCGGGTGGTCAGCGTCAGCGCATCGCGCTTGCACGCGCGCTCGCGGTCGAACCCAAGGTGCTGCTGCTCGACGAGCCCTTCGGCGCGCTCGACGCCAAGGTGCGCAAGGAACTACGCCGCTGGCTGCGTCGCCTGCACGACGAGCTGCACATCACTTCCATCTTCGTCACCCACGACCAGGAGGAGGCACTTGAAGTTGCCGACCGCGTCGTGGTCATGAACAAGGGTCATATCGAACAGATCGGCACGCCCAACGAGGTCTACAGCAAGCCGGCCACGCAGTTCGTGTACGGCTTCCTCGGCTCCGCCAACATCTTCCATGGCCGCATCCAGGAAGACGGCCTCGCCATCGGCGACCATACCCTGCCGCTGGATGCGCACACACTGGAATCCGAGGTGGATGGCGATGCCGTGGCCTATGCGCGCCCGCATGATCTGGAAATCATCCGCCACGATCCCGCCAATCCGGACCAGGAGGAAGGCGGCATCCCCAGCAAGGTGCAGCGCATTCTCGCCATCGGCACGCTGATCCGTGTCGAGCTCGAGAATCCTGCCAATCCGCTGGTGCCCATCGAAGCCGAACTCACGCGCGGCCAGTTCGATGAGCTCAAGCTGGAGGAAGGTGAAAGCGTCATCGTGCGCACGAAGAACGTGCGCATCTTTCCCAAGATCGACTATCTGGCCAACCGGGTGTCCGTATGAACTTCCAGCAGCTGCGCATCATCCGCGAGGCGGTGCGACAGGACTTCAATCTGACCGAGGTTGCCAATGCCCTGTTCACCTCGCAGCCGGGCGTCAGCAAGCACATCAGGGATCTTGAAGAAGAGATCGGCGTCGAGCTCTTCATCCGCAAGGGCAAGCGTCTGCTCGGCCTCACTCCACCGGGCAAGGAGCTGGTGCCGGTGGTCGAACGCATCCTGCGCGACACGCAGAACCTCAAGACCATCGCCGACCAGTTCGCCAGCAACGAACACGGCAACCTGACCATTGCCACCACGCACACGCAGGCGCGCTATGCCCTGCCCGAGGTGATCAAGCAGTTCAAGCAACGTTACCCCAAGGTGCACCTCACCCTGCACCAGGGCGGGCCGACCGAGATTGCGGAAATGCTGGTACAGGGTATCGCCGACGTCGGCATTGCCACCGAAGTGCTGCACGTCTCGCCGGCGCTGGCCGCCTTCCCCTCCTACTCCTGGCACCATGCCGTCATCGTCCCGCACGACCACCCGCTGAATGCGGTCCAGGATCTGACGCTGGAGGCGATCGCTGCCTATCCCATCATCACCTACAACGAGGGTTACACCGGCCGTGCGCAGATCGACCGTGCCTTCGCCCAGGCCGACCTGCACCCCGACTTCGTCCTTTCCGCCATCGACGCCGATGTGATCAAGACCTATGTCGAAGTCGGGCTGGGTATCGGCGTCATCGCCTCCATGGCCTTCAACCCGGCCAAGGACACGGGCCTCAAGCTGTTGAACGCCGACCACCTGTTCGAAAAGAACACCACCTACATCGCCGTGCACCGCGGCACCTTCCTGCGCGAATACGCACATCAGTTTGCGCTGATGCTGGCGCCGGAGATCGACGAGAGCGCGCTCCGCGCAGCGGCTGAATCAGTCTGAACCTGAAACCGGCAAATCGCGGCATAAGAACTTTTTCCGCAGGCAGGACTCTTACCCGTACTAAAATCATAACTAACGCAGGGACGACCCTGCGTGTTTGATCATCATCGGGGACGGCCCTGCGGAGATCTATCATGCAGTGGTTCATTCTTGTCCTCGCCGGCCTGCTGGAAATTGTGTGGGCGGTCGGCCTCAAATACACCGAAGGTTTCACCCGGCTCACGCCGACCGTCATTACCGTTAGCGCCATGGTCGGCAGCGTCGTGTTGCTGGGACTGGCGATGCGCACCCTGCCGCTCGGCACCGCGTATGCCATCTGGGTCGGTATCGGCGCGGCTGGTACGGTGATCGCCGGCATCTTCCTGTTCGACGAGCCGACCACCTGGCTGCGTCTCGGCAGCGTTGCGCTGATCGGTCTCGGCGTGGTCGGTCTCAAGCTCGCGACGCACTAGGCGTCACTGCATCCGTGCTGTGGCCCGTCCGCATAAGCAAATAGGATTTGCTTCGTTCCCACCGCAACATGCCACCGCTAATCTTGAGACGTACTCACACAAGTTCGTTTCAGGACCACAATGGAACTCGGCAAGTTACTGGCCTATTTCGACGAATGGCGCGGCCGTCAGTCCGTGCTCGACCACGCGCTGCAGTTCGACGATCACGGTGCGATCGGTTGTTACGATGGCCTGCGCCTGCACAGCGTGTTCCAGCCCATCCTGCACGCGAACGATCTGCGCCCCTTTGCCTACGAGGCCTTGCTGCGCGTGCGCAGTCTGAGCGGTGAATTGCTCGGCCCGCAGGACGTGTTTCGCCGCACCGAGGTATCGGAGGAAATCATCTATCTCGATCGCCTTTGCCGCGTTATCCATTCGATCAATTTCTTCAGCCAGCAGCCCAGTCCCGATCTGAGCCTTTTCCTCAATGTGGACGGCCGTCATTTGCTGAATGTCGCCAACGGTGGTCATGGACGCACCTTCCAGGCCCTGCTTGATTACTGCGGCGTGCGTCCGCAACAGGTGGTGCTGGAAATCGTCGAATCGCTGGTGGCCAATTCCCGGCACTTGATCGAGGCGCTGGCCAGCTATCAGAAGCTGGGTTACCGGATTGCCATCGATGACTTCGGCAGTCGCGAATCCAATTTTGACCGGCTCTGGAACCTATCGCCCGACATCGTCAAGCTGGACCGCAACCTGGTTGCGCAATCGGTGGTGAATCCGCGCGCGCGGTGCGTACTGCCCAAGCTGGTGGAGATCATTCACGAGCTCGGTGCCACGGTGGTCTGCGAAGGTATCGAGGACGAGGAACAGCATGACATTGCCGTCGATACCGGCACTGACCTCCTGCAGGGTTACTACTATGCGCGCCCGGCCGGCCTGATCGAACCCGATCTCCGCGTGCGGACGCCGCAGTTGCAGGCGGCGGCATGAAAAAGCCCGCCTGAGCGGGCTTTGCGGATGGGCGTACTCAGTTCGGGTGCGCCGCGTCGGTGCGTGTGCGCTTGCGGGCGTGATGCGGTGCTGCCGTGCCTTCTGCCCGCTGGATCAGTTCGACGCCGGCCTCGATGGCGCGCTGGGCCTGGCGCGTGTTCTCGACATCGATGAGGCTGCGGATGCCGTAGTCGGCAAGGCGCAGGGCCAGCAGATTGAGTTGCTCGGGTTTCCTGAGCAAGCCATGGTCGAGGCGCACGACATCGGGATGCAGTCCCAGCAGCCAGTGGTTGCTGGCCCAGTCTGCGCCGTGCGAACTCAGCGCGATGCGGTAGCCGCGCTTGCGGTAGGCGTTGAGCGCATCATGCAGCGCATGATCGGCTTCGTCGACAACATGGATCTCCAGCGTGATGTTCTGCGGCTCCAGTCCGCAGGCGCGCAGCGCATTCTCGAACACGATGCCGTGACCGCCCGGCACGATCTCGATGTGGCGCAGATTGATCTTTACATAAAGATGCTGCTGGTCCGGGTGCAGCAGGTAGTTGAGTGCGTGCAGGGTGCGCACGAGCCGGTCCAGATGCACGAACTCGGCATTACTGCCGGGGATGGCAAAGATCGCGTCCGGGTGCAGCGGCATGTCATTGAGTTCGCCGGTGGCCTTGAGCACGGCGGCATGGCCGTGCAAGGAACCGGAGCCGGCCACATGAATGGGCGCATAGCTGGAGTCCAGCCTGATGCGCGCGTAATGCGCCACGGCACCGGTGGGCGTGGCCTGGAAGGGATCGTCGAGGCGCGTGAAGGGGCGCTGGTCGCGGTCGCGGGTATTGAGATAACGGACGAGATCGGTCAATGGCATGTGCGCTTCCTTTCCGCCGTGCTGGGCGGAGGGCATGTTGTTCGTGTGTCTCGAAGATAGCTTCATGAGTCCTCCGAACCAACGATTATTAATGGACATGCTTATGCGCGAACCGTCATCCAAGCATATACGCTGTGCGCGGATATGGAAGTGAATTTTCCTTATGTTTCAATGCAGTGGCTTGCGCTTACATTCAGCATGGAAAAACTGCAAGCGGCGTGCGCGGTGCCGTAAACCGGCAGTTGCGGCGTGTGGGCCGGGGCAGGCAGGCATCAATCCCGCGGCTCCCGGTTTTCTATTTGCGAAAGATGTTTTTGCCGCGCACGGCGTCGCGCAGTCAGGCAGCAGATGCTCCCGACACCTGACGGCTTTTCGGACCGCGGCGGCAAATGGGGGATAATTGCGGCTTTGCAGGGCACGCCGGGTGCCTGCCACCGTAGAAAAATCATGCGCTTTATCGAAAAACTCAAGGCTGCCTGGCAGCAGAACAACTCCCTGGTTTGTGTCGGCCTCGATCCCGATCTGGCCCGCTTCCCCACGCCCCTGGCAAAGAAGGCCTCATCCATCTTCGCCTTCAACAAGGCCATCATCGACGCCACCCATGATCTGGTCTGCGCCTACAAGCCGCAGATCGCCTACTTCGCTTCCGAGTCCGCCGAGGACCAGCTGCAGCAGACGCTGGATTACCTCAAGGCCAACTACCCGCACATCCCGGTCATCCTCGATTCCAAGCGCGGCGATATCGGCAGCACTGCCGAACGCTATGCGGCGGAAGCCTTTGTGCGCTATGGCGCCGATGCGGTGACTATCAATCCCTACATGGGCCACGACTCGGCCGAGCCCTTCCTGCGCCATGCCGACAAGGGCGTGATCCTTCTGTGTCGCACCTCGAACAGCGGCGCCGGTGATCTGCAGGACATGGTGGTCGATGGCACGCCCCTGTTCGAGCATGTGGCGCGCATGATTGCCGAGCAGTGGAACGGCAACCGCAATTGCATGCTGGTGGTCGGCGCCACCTGGCCCGAGCAGATGCGCCGCATCCGCAGCATCGTTGGTGACATGCCCTTGCTGGTGCCGGGCGTCGGTGCCCAGGGCGGTGATGTGGAAGCGCTGCTCAAGGCCGGTCAGACGGCCGACGGCACGGGTCTCGTCATCAGCTCGTCGCGGGCGATCCTGTACGCGAGCAGCGGTGCTGACTTCGCCGAAGCTGCGCGCGCCGAGACGCTGAAGCTGCGCGAGCAGATCAATTACTATCGCCACAAGACCTGAGCAATGCCGACAGCCTGTCGGCATTGCTTACATCGGGCTGCTGCGGTTATTATTTATTCATTGAAAATCAGTGGCTTGATGTGTCGGCACGGTTCGTGCTGTTCTTCGGATATCCCTAACTGGCATCTGCTGGAGAATCCGATGAGACTGCCCCGACTTTTTGCTGCAATCAGCCTGCTGGCTGCGTTTTCACTGCCCGCCCAGGCAAGCGTTGTCTGGACCGACTGGAGCTCGGTGAGCAGCGGCGTGCTGACGCAAGGCGCGAATGTCAGCAATGTGAGCCTGAGCGGCAATGTGCACAGTTACGACGATGGCTCACCTTACTATTATCAGTACCCGGCCAGCTTCGGCAATCTCGCACCGTCTGATCTGATCCGAGTGGCGGGCGTAGGCGCCTTCACCCTGAACTTCGATGCGCCGGTCACTGACCTCTATCTCGCTCTTGTCAGCGTCGGCCAGCCCGGTCTGCCCGTGACCTATTCGTTTGACAGCAGCTTCTCCGTATTTTCCAGCGGGCCGGGTGCCTGGGGCAATGGCACCTACAGCATCTCCGATAATGACTTCACCGGCCGCGAGTTCAATGGCGTGCTGTTTTTCTCCGGTACCTTTTCCAGCCTCAGCTTCAACATCAGCCCTGCCGAATACTGGCACGGTTTCAATATCGGCGTGGCCGAAGTGGCCCAGGTGCCGGAGCCCGGCAGCCTCGCCCTGGTCGCGCTGAGCCTCGGTCTGCTCGGCGCCGCTGCGCGTCGTCGCATGCGCTGAAAAACTCGCTCAGCGACAGGCCGGCTTGGTGCCGGCCTTTTTTATTGCCTGCCGATCTGGGCGAGCGCAATGCGCACCGATTTGCGCACGTCCGGATCGGCGTCATCAATGGCGCCCTCCAGCAGTGGCAGTGCCGCCGTGTCGCCGATCTCGCCCAGTGCCAGCGCCACTTCCTTGCGCAGATTGCTGATCGGATGGTGGAAGAGCCCGCTTAGTTCAGCGAGCACCTTGCGCGCGCGCAAGCGCCCCAGGGCGCGTACCGATTGCAGCTTGACCTGCCAGTACTCGTCGCCCAGCGACTGCGTGAGCGCTGCTTCCGCTTCTGGCAGCTTGAGCTTGCCCAGGGTAATGGCGGCTTCTTCGCGCACCTGCCATTCTTGATCGTTGAGTGCCGCATAGAGCGAGGGCAGCACCTTGGCATCGGCTGCCAGACCGAGTGCGCCGGTAGCGGCGCGACGCACTTCGACGACCGGATCGCCGGTCGCCAGGCGGGCGAGGTCGGTCAGCGCATCACTTTGCTTGAGCCAGCCGATCACGGTGACCGCTTCGCGGCGCACATGGGCGTCGGCATCGTCGAGCGCCTTGACCGCCGTCGCATAGGCCTGCGGATAGCGCAGCTCACGCAGGCCGCGCAGGACGGCGGCGCGCACGAAGGCGGACGGGTGAGGGGCGCGTTCGACCAGCAGCGGGGCGAGTGAAACGTCCTTGAGTTCAGACAGACTTTGCGCGGCTGCCTCGGCAACTTGCGTGGCCGCGTCGGTGAGACCGTCGAGCAGGGCGGTCACGACCTCGGGGGTTTCCCAGGCAGCCAGCACGCGCGCGGCTTCCAGGCGCACGCTTGCATCCGGATCGCGCAGGAGGCTGTCGATCAGGAAGGGCAGGGCGGCCTCATCTTCCAGATCGGCCAGGTCGAGTACGGCGATGCGCCGCACGGCGGCGTCGCTTTCCTGCAGACGCAGCAGGAAGGGCGTGAGCTCGGGGATTTCGAAAATATCGGGGATGGCTGGACTCATATTCTTATTGGCTCAGGTGGATCTGGGTTTCGGTGATCAGACTGGGGCCCAGCGGCGACAGGCGCTCCAGTGGATCGGGTTGCTTGAACTGGGCATGCTCGCCGTGCAGCAGATGCAGGCATTGGCGCTTGATGGCAACGAATTCGGGTGCGGTCAGCAGTTCGCGATGGCGCGGCCGCGGAAAGTCGATGGGGATGTCGGCCAGCAGGCGACCTGGACGATGAGTCATGACGATGACGCGGTCGGCAAGGAACAGCGCCTCGTCGATGTCGTGGGTGACGAAGACCACGGTGGTGCGGATCTTCTCCCATACGTCGAGCAGCAGCTCCTGCATCATGTTGCGGGTCAGCGCATCGAGCGCGCCGAAGGGCTCATCCATCAGCAGCACGCGCGGATGGTTGATCAGCACGCGCGCGATCTCCACGCGCTGCTGCATGCCACCGGAGAGCTGCGCCGGGTAGCGGTTTTCAAAACCTCCGAGGCCGACCAGCTTGACCAGTTCCAGTGCGCGCCTGCGCCGCTCGGCCTTGCCCACGCCCTTCATCTTGAGGCCGAAGGCGACGTTGTCGATGATCTTCTTCCACGGAAACAGCGTGTGATGCTGGAACACCAGCCCGCGATCCGGGTGCGGTCCCTTGATCGGCTCGCCGTCCAGCGTCACGCTGCCCTGGGTGGCGCGGATGTGGCCGGCGATGGCACCGAGCAGGGTCGATTTGCCGCAACCCGAAGGACCGAGCAGGCAGACGAACTGGCCGGACGGGATATCGAGATTCAGTTTCTGCACCGCCTCGAAGCGGTCCGCGCCCTGGCCGAGTGCAATGCTGACTGCATCGACCGCGATGGCGCCGACGCCGGCTTCCCGGGCCAGCGCGGATGATTGATTCACTGCATTCATCTCATCTCCTCAATGCTGCTTTTCCTGGGCGGCGAGCCAGGGCGTGAGCGCCTTACCGACGTGCTTGATGGCGACGCTGGAAAGCATGCCGAAGGCGCCGATAAAGCCCATGCCGACGAGGATGTCCGCATAGTTCTGCAGGCTGTACGATTCCCAGGTGAAGTAGCCGATGCCGAATTCGCCCGAAATCATCTCGGCGGTGACGAGGCAGAACCAGGCCGTGCCCATGCCGATGGCCAGCCCCGTGGTGATGCTGGGCGTGGCGCTGGGCAGGATGACTTCAATAAAGATCGAGACCGGCTTGGCGCCGAGGCTGCGCGCAGTAGCGATAAGGCGCGGATCGACGCTTTCGACACCATGAATGGTGTTGAGCAGCACCGGGAACAGCGCACCCATGAACGTGATGAAGATCATGGACAGCTCGGAAGACGGGAACGCCAGGATGGCGACCGGTATCCAGGCCACGCCGGGAATCGGACGCAGCACTTCCAGCGGCGGCATCAGGATGTCGGCGACCCAGCGCGAGCGGCCGACGATCAGGCCGAGGGCGATGCCCAGTGCGGCGGCACCGACAAAACCCGAGAAGACACGCAGCAGGCTGTTGCTGATGTGAGCGACCAGCTTGGGCGATTCGAGCAGGCCGAAAAATGCCGGCACCACATCGCTGGGCGCCGGGATGTTCTCGAATGTGATCAGGCCGAGGCTGATGTGGCGCGACGACAGCCATTGCCACAGCACGATGAAGGCGGCCACTGACAGCAGTTGCAGGGCAAGGTGCGCGCCCTTGCGCGGCGTGAAGCGGCGTGGCGACTGCGGTTCCGGCGCCGCTGCGTGGTGCGGCGAGCTCGCCCCGGTATCGATTTCGCTCCGGCTGACGATAACTTGATTGCTCATGAAGACTCCTTGGCGCTGGCCCGCAGGGGCGGGCCAGCTTGAGCGTTGTTTCAGTGGGCGGCCGCGACCTTGGCGGCCGGCTTGCCCGGGCTTGCGCCGGTCAGCGCCGCATACTCGACGACATTGCCGCCCTTGGCCCTGGCCCACGCATCGGCGGAGCGCTTGTCGAGGAAGGCAGCGATCTGGCCCCGCCCGGACTTCACATAGAAAGCCTGGTGGGCGAAGAGCTTGAGCCCCGTGTTGCGGTCATGCACATAGCCGACGCGGATCTTCCTGCCTGCCTTCTCCAGCGCGGCCTGGTCGGCAAAAGCCGATTCGGGCGTGGCATAGGCGCGCACCTTGGCTTCGCCGGAAACCCAGAGCTGAGCGGCGAGCTTGGGTTCCGCGATGGCGGTGCCGGTGCGGGCGTCCTTGCCGGTCAGCGGCGACTTTGCGTAATCCTTGAGCGCCTTGTCGTAGTCGAGGCCCGATTGCTTGAAGGCTTCGCGAATGTAGCGATCGTCGATGAAGGTGTCCGGGTCGAGGAAGGTGTCGTTGCGCTTCAGCAGAACCAGGGTTTTGATCGCGGTGGCAAGCGCCTGGCGATACTCCGGCTTCCAGGTCAGGTCGCGCGTCTGCAGGCCGAGCGGGCCGTGGAACAGATAGTTCACCTCGGCGTCGATGCCGGCCACCTTGGCGATCAGCTCGCTGTACTTTTCCGGATCTTCATTGAAGAGACGGTTGGCTTCGATCGTTGCGCGCAGGTAGGCGACGATGATTTCCGGATACTTCTGCGCGTACTCGACGTTGGCCAGGGTGCCGTGATAGGTCGGCGCATTGGCCTGGGCACCGTCGTAGATCTTGCGCGCGAAGCCGCGATACGGGAACAATTCGGCGAAGGGTACGAAGTCGGCATGGGCATCGATCTTGCCGGCCTTGAGCGCGGAGCCGGCGACCTCGGGCGACTGCGTGGTCAGCTTGAGATCCTTGTCCGGGTCGATATTGTGATCCTTGAGCACGCGCAGCAGCATGCCGTGGGCGGTCGAGGCGAAGGGCACGGACACGTTCTTGCCGCGCAGGTCTTCGATGCTCTGGATCTTGGAGTCGTTCGGCACCACGATGCCGTTGCCGCTGCCTTGCGTGCTGCCTGACAGCACGGTGATGAAGGCCGTCTTCTTGCCTGCCTTCAGGTGGGCCACGCCATTGTTGGCGCCGGGGAAATCGGCCATGCTGCCGATGTCCAGCTTTCCGGCGACCATCTCGTTGGTCAGCGGCGCGCCGGAAGTGAAGTCCTTCCAGACAATGTCGTAGCTCACGTCCTTGTACTTGCCGTCGCGCGGCAGGTACTTGTCGAGCAGCTTCAGCTCGCGCACGAGGATGCCCCCGGCGGCGCAATTGATGGTGGTGTCCTGGGTGCCGATGGCGACGCGTATGGTTTCTGCCCAGGCGGTGTTGCCGGTCAGCGTGGCGAAGGCGAGCAGCAGGCCGCCAGCCAATAATGAGAATCCGCGTTTCTGGTGTTTCATGTTCGCTCCTTGGTGATTGTTTGAGTCAGCGCAGCAGATAGGGGATGTCGACCTTGACTGCCCCGGTCGGGCAGTCGTGGGCGCAGGGCAGGCAGTACCAGCACTCGTCGAACTGCATGTAGGCCTTGCCCGTGGTCTTGTCGATGGCGAGCAGGTCGAGCGGGCAGACATCGACGCAGACCGTGCAGCCCTTGTCGCCGATGCATTTGTCGTGATCGATGGTCACGGGGGCGCTGCTGCGCAGCGCGATTTCATGGGGGACGAAGGACATGGCTTAACCCTTGTATGGCTCGACTCGGGCCTTGATCAGGCCGGTGTCGTAGGCGGCGTCAAACCAGTCCTTGAGCCATTGCTGATGGGTCGCGCCGAACTCGATCCGGGCATCCCCGGCTTTCTTCACACCCTTGAACAGGGGGTTCTCGGCGGTGATTTCGCGCACGATGCGCGGGTCGAGGCGCAGGCGTTCGCCAAACCAGGCGGCGGCTTGCTCGTCGTTGTTGGCAATGTAGGCGACGGCATCGCGCAGCGTGCCTTCCAGCCTGGCACGAGCGCCCGGATGCTTGGCCAGATAGTCATTGCGGGCGACGACCAGGAAGTGGTGCGGCCAGGTCTGCAGATTGCGCGCGCCCTGCTCGACCAGCTTCAGCACCTGCGGCTGGCGGATCACGGCGGCGTCGGCCAGGTTCTGGCTCAGCACCAGCTGCAGGTCGTTCGGCTGCAGATTGATCAGGGTGTAATCGGTGGCCGGATTGAGGCCCAGCTTCCTGATCGAGCGCAGCAGGTCGAGATGCGAGTCGCTGCCGAAGGACAGTGCGATGCGCTTGCCCTTGAGGTCGGCGAGTGAGGCGGCCGGGCTGTCCTTGTTCACCAGCAGCGAATAACTGGAGTGGCCGAGATTGGCGATCACCGTCACCGTGCCCGGCTGCTTGAGCAGATAGGTGGTCAGCGGCTGGTAGCTCGACACCACCACATCGACATTGCCCGAGGCCAGCGCCTCGAACATGGGCGGGCCGTTCTGGAAGAAGGTGTACTCGGCGGCGAGGCCGTTCTTCTTGGCGAGGCCGGCCTTGTCGGCGACGACGGGAATCTGGCCGTTGAGTGCGGCGGGATAGGCGAAGCGCACCGGCACTTCCTGCGCGGAGACGCTGGAGACAAGGCCGGTTAAGGCGAGTAGTGCGGCGACAAGCTTGGCGGATGTGAGTTTCATGGTTTTTCCTTAGCGTTGGGGTTTCTGCCAGGGCAGGACGAAGCGTTCGGCATAGCTGAGCGAGGCGGTCATGAGTGCGCCCAGCACGCCGATGGTGAACATGCCGACCAGCACATGGCTGGTTTCCAGATTGATGCGGCTGGCCTGGATCAGATAGCCGAGGCCCGATTGCGCGGCGATCAGTTCGGCCGTGACCACGGCCATCCAAGACTGGCCGAGGCCGATGCGCAGGCCGGTCCAGATCGAGGGCAGGGCCGAGGGCAGATAGACCGAGCGCAGCAGGCGCCAGCGTCCGGCGCCGAGAAAGCGCGCTGCATGGACATGGCGTTGTTCGACCGCAATACCGCCGGCGAAGGCATTGAGGAAGATCGGAAAGAAGGCGGCCAGCGCGGTGATGAAATAGCTGGGCTTGTCGCCGATGCCGAACCACAGGATCGCAAGCGGAATCCAGGCAATCGGCGGAATCGGGCGCAGCAACGAGACGATGGGCAGCAGCAGGCGGCGCAGCGGCAGCAGGAAGGCCATCAGCAGCGCTAGCGGTACCGCCAGCGCCGCGGCGATGAAGAAGCCGACGAAGACGCGCTTTAGACTGGCGCCAATGTCGCCGACCAGGGTGCCGGCGGCGAACAGCTCGGCAATGCTGTGCGCGACCGCGAACGGCGACGGTAGCAGCACCGCATTGCCCATCCAGGCCGCGGCCAGCCACCAGACCGACAGCAGCAGCGTCAGGCTGACGGCGACCCAGCCGGTGGCAAGGACGAGACGGCGCAGCTTCATTGGTTGAACACCTTGAGGCTTTCCTCGCGGATCAGGCCGAGGAGTTGCTGACGCAGGCCGATGAAGGCCTGGTCCTGCAGGCGCCGGCCAGGTACATCGAGCTGGGCATTGACGTCGATCACGGCCTTGAGCGTGCCCGGATTGACGCTCATCACCACGATGCGGTCGGCCAGCAGCAGGGCCTCGTCAATATCATGCGTGACGAAGATCACCGTCGGTTGCAGCCCGACGCGCAGGCGCAGCACTTCCTCCTGCATGATGCTGCGCGTTTGTGCATCGAGTGCGCCGAAAGGCTCGTCCATAAGCAGCACGCCGGGCTGGGTGGCCAGCGCACGCGCAATCGCCACGCGCTGCTGCATGCCGCCGGACAGCGTGGCCGGCCACGCGTCGGCAAAATCATCGAGCCCGACCAGCTTGAGGAAGCGCCGTGCAATCTCTTCGGGCGCCACGAAGCCGAGTGCACGCGGCCCGAAGGCCACGTTGTCCAACACTGTCATCCAGGCAAACAGCGAATGCTGCTGGAACACCACATTGCACGCCGGCGTCGGCTCGCGCACGAGCTGGCCGTCGATGCTGGCCGAACCCGACGACGGTTGCAGCATGCCGCCGATCACATTCAGCAAGGTGGTCTTGCCGCAGCCCGAGGGGCCGACCAGGGCGACGAACTCGCCCGGCGCCACGTCGAGACTGACGTCGCGCACGGCATATTCATGCCGGCCGCGGGCAAAGGTCACGCTGACCTTGCGCAGGCTGATGGCGCCGCGTGGGCCCTTGCCGACGGCCTGCAGGCCGGCCTCGTCGCGCGCCTGCTGGGGCAAGCCGACCGGCTGCAGCGATGCCGGCGGGGCGATGGCGGAAGTGCTGTGGCCGAGGATGAGCATCAGAGCACCACGCGATCCGAGACGTAGCGACGCTTGATGCCCAGGTATTCCTTCCAGCGGCGCGGCGCGCGCTGGCCGGTCACCAGTTCCTCGTCGGCATGGCCGAGCGGGAAGTGGCGCGGCGCCGTGTCCTTACTCCAGAGCCCGGCGCGACGACGCTCCTCGCGCTGATCTACGAGCCAGTCGTTGTAGCTCTCGTAGACGATGTGGCCGTCCTCGGCATCGATGGTGGCGGCGCGGGTGCGGCCGTCGAGTTCGCGGTAGCGCTCGACTTCGGCATCCGACAGGGCCAGAGGTTCGACATCATTCTTGTAGCCGGCGTTTTCCAGCTCGCGCCCGGCGACCCAGGCGAAAATGCGCTGGTCGCGCAGGCTCAGCAGGTTCTTGTAGATGCCGATGTACTGCGTCGAGGCCGGTCCGCCCAGGGGCGCATGGTCGCGCTGCTGGCCGCGCTTCTGCGCGATTTCGCCCTCATGGAACTTGAGCATGCCGGGGTCGTATTCCTCGCCGAGGAAATCGGTGACGCCGCGCAACACGCCTTCCGGGTCATGCACCAGGGCTTCATAGGAAACGTCGAGCCACTGATCCTTGGGCAGCTTCTCGCGCCATTCCTCGACGGCATTCTGCGAACGCTTCCAGACATAGGCGGCCGCATGGATATTGGTCGGGCCGAACGAGGATTCCAGATAGTCGGCGCTGGCGTCGCGGCCGTCGCGGGTGATGAAGATGAATTGGGCGTTGGGGAAGTCCTCAAGGATTTCCTTGACGAAGAACAGGTTGTAGGGCGTCTTCTCGCCCCAGCGCGGCTTGCCCACATGTTCGGCGTACTTGCCCAGCAGTGCGGCGAACAGCCCTTCGAAGGTTTGAGTTTCGGCGCGGGCGATGATTTCATCGACGATGGTCGCCGGATTGACGGGCAAGCCCCAGAACGGCGTCTTCAGGCCGAACACCATTTCGCTGGCCAGGGTGCGGAAGTTCTTCGCATCGCCGAGGTCGCCGTAGGTATGCAGATAGGGGCGGAAGCGCGGGTAGTACCAGACCACCTCGGGCACGGCCAGGCGCTTGTGGAAGCCGAGCATGGCCATCAGCAGCGTGGTGCCGGAGCGCTCGGCGCCGAGCACGAAGATGGGGCATTCTTTCAGATTCAGACTCATGGGTTCTCCTTGTGGTCAGGCTGCGGCCGCGTGGTCGCGGGCAGCGGTGGTGTCGTTGTTCTTGTGGATGCGCAGGCGGTTGTAGGCCTGGCCTTCCTCGGTATCGATGGCGATCGAGTAGGGTTCGATCTCCTGCTTGCGGTGTGCAATCACGCCCTTGTCGTTCTTGTAGAGCTCGGTATGCACAAACCATTCGGCGTCGTTGCGCTGCGGGTGATCGACGCGGTAGTGATACAGACCCCAGCGGCTTTCGGTGCGGTAAAGCGAGGCGCGCGCGGCCATTTCGGCGCAGTCGTGGATGAAGCCGACTTCGGCGGCGCGCATCAGCTCGTGCGGATTGCGCGCATGCAGCTGCTCGATGTCCTCGGCAATTTCGGCGAAGCGGTTGAGCGCGATCTCGTAGCGCTTGGTGACCTTGGGCGGTTGCAGGTAGTCGTTCACAAAGCGGCGCAGCTTGTACTCGACCTGGGCCGGCGGCAGGCCGCTGTCGCGCAATAGCGGCGCGAAGATGCGCGCCCGTTCCTGCTCCACCTGCGCCGCATCGGCGGCCGGCAGTTCGCGCGCGCTGGCGTAGGCGGCGGCATTGCTGCCGGCGAACCAGCCGTAAGTGAAGGCGCCCAGCATGTAGTTGTGCGGCACCGCCGCCAGGTCGCCGGCGGCGTAGAGGCCGGGCACGCTGGTTTCGGCCTTGCTGTTCACATACACGCCGGAGGCGCTGTGACCGGAACAGAAGCCGATTTCGGAGATGTGCATCTCGATCATCTGCTCGCGGTAGTCGGTGCCGCGTCGCGCATGGAACTGGCCGCGGCTTGGCCGCTCGTTGCTGTGCAGGATGGTCTCGATGTTCTGGATGGTTTCTTCGGCGAGGTGATTCAGCTTTAGGAAGACCGGCCCGTTGCCGCTCTGCAGCTCCTGGTAGAACTCCCACATCATCTGCCCGCTCCAGTAGTCGCACTCGATGAAGCGCTCGCCCTTGTTGTTGGCGGTAAAGCCGCCGAGCGGGCCGGTGACGTAGGCGCAGGCCGGACCGTTATAGTCCTTGATCAGCGGATTGATCTGGTAGCACTCGAGATTGCGCAGTGCGGCGCCGGCGTGATACGCCATCGAGTAGCCGTCGCCGGCATTGGTCGGGTTTTCGTAGGTGCCCATCAGATAGCCCGAGGCGGGCAGGCCGAGGCGGCCGGCGGCACCGGTGGACAGGATCACCGCCTTGGCACGGATCACATAGAAGTCGGCGGTGCGGCAGTCGAAGCCGAGCACGCCGGCGATGGCGCCGTTCTCGTCAGTCAGCAGGCGCGTGGCGACGACGCGGTTGGTGATGGCGACGCGGGCGCGCTTGAGCTGGCGGTAGAGCACCTTCTTGACGTTGTGGCCTTCAGGCATGGGCAGCACATAGGTGCCCATGTGATGGACCTTCTTCATGGCGTAGTCGCCGGTCAGGTCCTTTTCGAACTTGACGCCCCAGCGATCGAGTTCCTCGATGGTGCTGTAGCTGTGTTGGGCATAGGCGTACACCGTCGACTGATCGACGATGCCGTCATTGGCGATGGTGATTTCCTTGGTGTACTGCTCGGGCGTGGCGAAGCCCGGCACGACGGCGTTGTTGAGACCATCCATGCCCATGGAAATGGCGCCGCTGCGCTTGACGTTGGCCTTCTCCAGCAACAGCACTTTCAATTGCGGGTTTGCTTCTTTTGCCTTGACGGCGGCCATCGGCCCGGCGGTGCCGCCGCCGACGACCACGATGTCGTATTCGAGGGTATGGGTTTGTGGCGTAGTCATGCGGCTCCTTTATCCTTGGTGCTGGCGGTCGATACGGAAGCGGTACTGGAAGGCATCGCCGCGGTAATAGAGATGTTCGTAGTCGAGAGGACGGCCATTGCGGTCGTGGGTCAGGCGTTCGATGCGCAGCACCGGCGCGCCGTCTTCGATGCGCAGTGCTTCGACCAGTTCGTCATCGGCGAGGATGGATTCGATGCTCAGATCGGCGTGGCCGAGGGCGATGCCGCAGTCGTTCTCGATGATCAGGAAGATGTCGCGGGTGACCAGGTCAGCGCTTTCCAGCGCGCGGCCGATGTCTTCCGTCACCCAGGTGATTTCCAGCGACAGCGGCTGGCGGTTGAGGTAACGCACGCGGTGGATCTCGGCCACCGTGTCGCCGACATTCACGCCGAGCTTTCTTGCCACCTTGTCTTCCGCAGGAATGAAACGCAGGCGGCGCAGATCGTTGACGATCTCGTAACCCATGGCGCTCATGGCTTCGGCAAAGCCCTGCAGGTGGGTGACGTTCTGGAAGGCTTTGGGCTTGGCGACGAAACTGCCCTTGCCGTGAATGCGGAAGATCAGGCCTTCCTTCTGCAGGTCGCCGAGTGCCTGGCGTACGGTGATGCGGCTGACGCCGAAGATGGCGCCGAGTTCGGCCTCCGATGGCATGCGGCTGTCCGGCGCATAGCTGCCGTCGAGAATGCGCGCGCGCAGCTGTTCGCGGATCTGGCGATGCAAGGGCGCTTCGTCGGTTGGCAGCAGCGCCGACAGGGCGGGGAATTCAGTCAGAGGCATGTCTTGTTCAACTTGTTATGACAACTTGTGAAGCAAGACTAGAGAAGCCTTCCCGGGCTGTGAACGATTTCTATCTGCTAAGGATTTTCAGGCGCCATGCATTTGCAAAGTGTGTTTCTGCATAAGCCAGGTTCTGTCATATCGACATAGAAAATTCATCGTTCTTTTTGCCTTTCTTCGCGCGTAGATTTTCATCATCAACACGCGGAGAAATTTTCATGAACCCGTCCAGCTCGCATCTCGACATTCCATCGCTCATCATCCCCGGCCTGCATGGCAGCGGGGCTGCGCATTGGCAAAGCTGGTGGCAAGCGTCGGTACCGAACGCGCAGCGCGTGGAACAGGATGAGTGGAGTACGCCGGATATCGACGCCTGGAGCGATTGCCTGCTCCAGGTCCTGGCGCAGCAAAGCCAACCGGTATGGCTGGTGGCGCACAGTTTCGGCTGCCTGGCCGCCGTGCATGCGATCGCGAAAATCGGTGCGGGAAACAAAATCAATGTTGCCGGCGCATTCCTGGTCGCTGCAGCGGACCCGGATCGGTTTGGCCTCGGCGAGAGACTCTTCCTGCGCAAGCTGCCAGTGCCGACAGCCCTGGTGGTGAGCTGCAATGATCCGTGGTTGCCAGAGAACAAGGCCTTGTGGCTGGGCGAACGCTGGGGCGCAGAAATATTTCCCATCGGCCCTGCCGGACATGTGAATACTGCCGCCGGCTTTGGACCATGGATAGAGGGGCTGGTGCTGTTCCGCGATTTTGTGCGCAGCAAGGGCGGCGCGGTTGTGCAAGAACGTCGCAGCGCACAACCGCCCTTGTTGCGCCAGGCCTGGCCTGTGATCGAATTCGCGTGAGTTTCAACTGCGGCGTAGATACGCCTGCAGTTTGAAGCCCAGCGACAGTGCAATGAACACGCTGAGGGCAAATACCCAGCCGGACACTGCGCCGGCGCTTATGCCCGAGAGCAGCGTACCGATGGTGCAACCCAGGCCGATCATGCTGCCCCAGCCGAGTAATACCCCGCCGAAGAGACCACATGCGACATCGCGCAAGGTCGGCAGGCGCGGCGTAAACTGACCGGCCGCCAGGGCGGACGCAAAGCTGCCGGCGATCAGCGCCAGCACCAACGCACCGTTCGGCGTTAACAGCGCATCCTGAATGAGCGTCGCGCAGCCGCCCAGCGTATCGAGGCCGTCGAGCCGCGACGGCACCCAACCTTGTGCTTCACCGGCGCGGCGCGCGAGGCTGCCCAACGCCGAGGTCACGCCCAGCGGCTTGGTGCGTATGATGATGAGCACGGCAAACAGGCCAACCGCAATGCCGCCGATCCAATAGGACCAGCGCCCCTCGAACAACCGGGCAATACCTTCGCGCAGCGTGGCGACCGGTGGTCGTAGCGCTTGTGGCGGCAGCGGCTTGCGCCACAGTAGCGCAGCCAGCACTGCCAATACGCCGAGCTGCAGCAGCAGCGCGCCGGCATAGCCGAGCTTCTGCGGTAGCCACAGGATGGGCGCTTCCGCAATCGTTGCGCTGTAAAAATGATTCCAGGTATTGAAGCCGAGCCCGAAACCGACGATTGCGCCGATCAATGCGAAGGGCGACACTGGCGCGCCCTCACCCAAGCGATACAGATGCGCGCTGATGCAGGAGCCGGAGATGACCATGCCGGCGCCGAAAGCAATACCGGCCAGTGCCAGTGCCCAACTCACCGGGCCGATATGCAGATCGGGTGGCAAACGCTCGGGCACAGGCAGCCAACTGCCGACCACCACCTGATAACCGATGCTGCCGACGGCCAGCGCCAGCAGGATGGCGAGCAGGCCGCGCGCATCGCCCTTGTCATGCCAGTCACGCGCGTGGCACAGGAAGCAGAAGCGTGTGCGCTGCAATACCACGCCGAGTGCGAGACCGAGCAAGGCCGAGAAGCTCAGCACGCGTCCGCCGGGAAAGCCAGAAAGTGAGAGCGCCCAGGCGATTCCGCCGGCGAGGATGAGAAGGGCGAGCCAGAATGTCTTGCGCATATCGAATCCGAAAAAAAGGGAGACGGCCTGATGGGGCACGTCTCCCTGAACCTCTGGAGGAGAGGCCATGACACTAGAGGAGCTTGCAAGGCTGGCGTGGCAGACGCCAGGGAAAACCATGCAGCTGCCGCCAAATCCCGTTTGATGAAATGACCGTTCCGGATCAAATCGCAAAGCGATTTGGCGGGTTTCGAGCAAACGCGTTCGCGTTTGCGGTGCTTACTTCGCCGCCCAGATCGTGCCGGCCGGATTGCTGATCGGCGCACCGACGGAGTTGCCGTATTCGATCCACGAACCGTCGTAGTTCCTGACCTTGTAGCCGAGGATCTTGGTCAGTGCGAACCAGGTGTGACTGGAACGCTCGCCGATGCGGCAGTAGGTGATGATGGGTTTGTCGCCATTCACGCCGACGCTCGAGTAGAGCTGCTTCAGATCGGCGGCCGACTTGAAGGTGCCGTCTTCATTCACGGCCTTGCTCCAGGTCACATTCACTGCACCAGGAATGTGGCCGGCGCGTACCGCCAGTTCAGGCACGCCGGCCGGGGCGAAGATCTTGCCCTGGTATTCATCGGCAGAGCGGATGTCGATCAGCTGGGTGCCGGCCTTGTCCTTGCTGTTTGCCACCTGCAGTACATCCCCGAGGCGGGCGCGCAGCGCTTCGTTGGCCTTGTCGACCTTGAACTTGCTGGCAACGATTTCCGGCACGCGGTTGTCCTGCTGACGGTTCTCGGCTTCCCACTTCTTGCGGCCGCCGTCGAGCAGCTTCACGTCCTTGACGCCGTAGATGTCGAAGACCCATGCGGCCCAGGCGGCAAACCAGTTGTTGTTGTCGCCGTAGAGGATCACAGTGGTGTCCTTGGTCACGCCGGCCTTGGACAGCAGGATTTCGAACTGCTCCTTGCTGACGATGTCGCGCTTGACCGTGTCGTTCAGGTCGGCGTGCCAGGAGAAATTGACTGCGCCCGGAATGTGGCTGCGTTCATACAGGCCCGGATTGACGCTGACCTCGATGATGCGGACGTTCTTGTTGTCCAGGTTCTGCGCCAGCCATTCGGTGCTGACCAGTGGACCCTTGGGAATTTCGGTGGCAGCGTTGGCGGCGCCGGCAAAGGCGGAAAAGCTGATGGCAGTTGCGCCCAGCAAATGACGGATATTCATGGAGTCTCTCCTCTAAGCGTGAAAAATCCTTGAGCCGGGACGGAACCGTGTTCCTTGCGTGTATCGGAAATATTCCCGGCATCAAGCTGGAGAGAAGCTTAGGTGGGCGTTTATGCAAAACAAACGAATCAATTCGCATGCGCTTATTCAAGACGCATACATATGCTTATGCCTTCACTCTCCGGCACAGCATTAGCACCAGCAGCAGCGCCGCGAGCTGCGCGATGATGAAACCCGGCGCATCGGCAGGACGTATGCCGGCGAAGGTGTCGCTGAGAGAACGGGCAATCGTGACCGCCGGATTGGCGAAAAAGGTCGAGGCGGTGAACCAGTAGCCGGCGGTGACGAGCAGGGCGACGACCAGCGCAATCTTCTCGCGTGCATGCTTCAGCGCCAGATGAATGGCGGCGAGTAGCAATGCCGTGGCGATGAATTCGGACGTCCATTGCGGCAGGCCGCCGCGTACCTTGTCCGAGGTCTGCAGTACCGGCAGGGCATAGATGAAGTGGGTCAGCCACACGCCGATGATGCCGCCGCTGATCTGTGCGGCGATATAGGCCGCGCATCCCTGCGTATCGAGCTCGCCGCGTGCGCGGAAGTAGAGGCTGACGGCGGGATTGAAGTGCGCGCCGGAGATCGGCCCCAGCAAGGTGATCAGCACGTAGAGACCGGCGCCGGTGGCGATGCTGTTGGCCAGCAGCGCCACGGCGGCATTGCCGGCGGACAGGGTTTCGCCGTAGATGCCGGAACCGACCACCACCATCAGCAGCAGTGCGGTGCCGGCAAATTCGGCCAGCAGCTTGTGCTTCACAGCCCCTGCTCGCGCAGTGCGCCGATCTGGTTCAGCTCCTGCTTGATGGCCTGTGCCTGCAGCTTGGCGTCGGGCAGATTCACGAGCAGGGAAATGCGGCGGTTCATCAGCGTGAAGGCATGGGCGAAGGCAGCCAGCTTTTCCGCATCCGTACCCTCGACCGCGGCCGGGTCCTCGATGCCCCAGTGGCCGCTGGTCGGCTTGCCCGGCCAGACCGGGCAGACCTCGCCGGCGGCGTTGTCGCAGACGGTGATGATGAAATCGAAGTGCGGCGCATCGGGCCCGGCGAACTCGTCCCAGCTTTTGCTGCGCAGGCCTTCGGTGGGCAGGCCCTGCTGCTGCAGATACTTGATCGCATACGGATTGACCTGGCCATTCGGGTGGCTGCCGGCACTGTAGGCCTTGAAGCGGATATGTCCATCTGAACTGCGGCCGACATGGTTGAGGATGGTTTCGGCCAGCACACTGCGTGCCGAATTGCCGGTACACAGGAACAGCACGTTGTAGGTCTTCTCGCTCATGGTTTTCTCCCTGAAAGATGAATGCTCAGCAGCAGGATGTGCTGCCGTTGTTGCTGGCCGTGCCGCAGCTGGCGGCGGCCTTGGGCTTGATGGAAATCTTTACCGGCACCGCCACCGGGGCAGAGGGTGCGCAGCAGGCGCTGCCTTCTGCAACGGCATCGGCCGCCTCGTTGAAGGTCGGAATGCTGTCCAGCGTGTGATAGCTCTCCCAGGCGATGCCTTGCGGATCGACGGTCCAGTGCTTGTCGGAGCGCGCATAGCAGCAGGCCGTGCCTGCCTGGCTTTCGATGGGCAGGTCGGCGGCGGCGAGGCGCTGCTGCATCTCGTGCAGTTCCTCGGCTTCATCCACCTGGAAGCCCAGATGGTCGAGCCCGGTTTCCGCGGTGCGCGTGGAGATGGCGAAGTTGAGGCGCGGATCGTCCAGCATCCACTTGGCGTAATCATCCTTGACCACCGTCGGTTCGGCAGCGAAGAGGGCGGAATAGAAGCGAATGTTCTGCGCGAGGTCGGCGACGCGCAGGTGGATATGCATGCGTTTCATGCCGGTTCTCCTTGGGGACAGCAGGTATCGGTCGTGGCGCAGGGTTCGCCGGCGCAGCAGTTGGCGGTGAGGAAGCCCAGCAGCTCGTTCATGCGCGCGTAGTCGGCGCGGTAATAGATGAAGCGGCCCTCAGGGCGGCTGACGGCGAGGCCGGTGCGCGTGAGGTGGGCGAGATGGAAGGACAGCGTGGCCGGCGCCAGCGCGAGGCGTGCACTGATCACGCCCGCATTGAGTCCTTCGCTGCCGGCCTGTACCAGGAGGCGGTAGATGGCGAGGCGGGTGTCGTGACCGAGGGCGGCGAGGCTGTCGGCGGCGGTATTGAGTTCCATGGCGTCCTTTGATTCGATAATTCCAGAATAATGGAAATATATGACAATTTCGTGACGGGGGCAAAGATCGTCGCCTAAGTCGCTGTTAGCATGCCGTCATGAAGACAGAGACAACTCCACGGGGTCCCGGTCGCTACGATTGGGACAGGGTGATTGAACGGCGCGGCAGCGACTCGATGAAGTGGGGCCGCTACGGTGCCGATGTGCTGCCGCTGTGGGTGGCCGACATGGACTTCGCCGCGCCGCCGGCAGTGATTGAGGCCCTGCAGGCGCGACTCGATCATGGCGTGTTCGGTTACGGTCTGGAGACGGATGCGCTGCATGCGGCGGCCGTCAATTATGTGCAGCGCCGCTACGGCTGGCAGATCGCGGCCGACTGGCTGGTGTGGCTGCCGGGGCTGGTCAGCGGCCTCAACATCGTGTGCAAGGCGGTGGCGGGAAGTGTCTTCACCGCCACGCCCATCTATCCGCCCTTCATGAGCGCGCCGGCCAACGAGGGCCGTGCACTGACGACCTTGTCCCTGCTCGATAGCGAGGAGGGATGGCGCTGGGATTTTGCGGCAACGGACCGGGCGCTGGCGCAGAGCGGCAGCAGGCTGTGGCTGCTTTGTCACCCGCACAATCCGGTCGGCCGCGCCTGGTCCGACCAAGAGCTGACGCAGATCGCGGCGCTGGCAAGGAAACATGATGTTGTCGTCTGCTCGGACGAAATTCATTGCGACCTGATCCTCAAGCCGGGTCATCAACACCAGCCTTTCGCCATGCAGGGTGCGGATGCGGCGCAGCGCAGCATCACCCTGATGGCGCCGTCCAAGACCTACAACATTCCCGGCCTGGGCGCTGCATGGGCGGTGATTCCGGATGCGCAATTGCGTGCACGTTTCCGGCATGCCATGCAGGGCATCGTGCCGCATCTCAATGTGATGGGCATGACGGCCACCGTGGCTGCGCTGAATGAATGCGAAGACTGGCGGGCGGAGTTGCTGGACTACCTGCGCGGCAATGCGCGCCTGGTCGAGGACTGGGCTGCCCACCACGGCTTGCGCATGCATGCGGTGGAGGCGACCTATCTGGCCTGGATGGATGCGGGCGAACTCGGTCGCGCGCTCGGTATCGGGGATATTCAGCAGCACTTCCTGCAGCACGGGGTCGCGCTTTCGCCCGGCCGCGACTTCGCGTCGCAATACGCACACTGGGTGCGCCTCAATTTCGGCTGTTCGCGCCGGCTGCTTTGTCAGGCACTCGACAGGATGAGCCGCGCCTTGCAGGAGTGACAGCATTTACTTTGTGCAGAAACCACCTAGCATGGAATTTGAAGGAATTGAAAGTCTGATTCCCGGCTGAAAACCAGCGCCTGCAGCCGTGGGTGCGTGCATGAGGTCCGCCATGCTGTCGCTCCTCTGGATCATCATTCCGCTGTGCGTACTCGTCCTCATCGGCGTGGTGGTCTATCTCGTTTATGCAGGTGATATTACCCTCACGCATGCGCGCCATGAGGCCAGCCAGAAAGCCACACTGAACGCGGCGGTCGGCCTGATCGGCAAGACCCTGCAGTCCATCAGCCACGACCTGCTTTACCTGGCCCGCGAGGGGCGCCTGGCCGAAGCGATCGCGACCCGTGATGCGGCTGCCATGACGGCGCTTGAGCAGGACTGGATCGCCTTCTCGCGCAGCAAGAGCATCTACGACAAGATCCGCTGGCTGGACGCCGATGGTCAGGAGCGTGTGCGCATCAACTACAGTGCTGCCGGACCGCAGGCGGTGCCGGCCGAGCGCCTGCAAAACCGCAGTCTGCGCTATTTCTTCCGCGACACCATGAGCCTCGGGCCCATGGAGATCTATGTCTCGCCCTTCGACCTGAATGTCGAAGGCGAGGCGATCGAAGTGCCGCACAAGCCGACCATCCGCCTGGGCACGCCCCTGTTCGATGCCGATGGCCGCAGCCAGGGCGTGCTCCTGCTCAACTATCTCGGCGAAGACCTGCTTGGCCGCATCATCCATACCCTGCCCGAGATCGGCCGGCACTTCTTCCTGCTCAACAGCGAGGGCTACTGGCTCTACCATCCGGACGAGGTGGAGCGCTGGGGCTTCATGTTCAACCGTGGCGACCTCAGCCTTGCCGCGCGCAAGCCGGAAGTGTGGGCGCGCATCATGGCCGAGCGCAGTGGTCAGTTCCTGACCGAGGACGGTTTGTGGACCTTTGACACCGTCTACCCCCTGCTCGAAGGGCAGAAGACCAGTTCGGGCAGCGGCCGATTGTTCTCGCCCAGCCAGGGCATGCAGACGGCACAACCGTATTTCTGGAAGGCGGTGACGTTGCTGCCGCTGGACGAATATCACACCGTCAACCTGCAGCGCGTGGCGCTTGCGCACCGCATCGGGCAGCGCCTGTTCCTGCTGCGCCGGGCCTGGAGCGATGCCGGCAATGCCCTGTTCGGACGCGGCCAGCGTGTCCTGCGCGAACGTCTCGCGGCCCAGGTGGTCGAGCATACGCCCCAGGGTGTCATGGTGACCGATGCAGCCTTGTGCGTGCAGATGGTGAATGTCGCCTTCACGCGTATCACCGGCTACAGTGCCAGCGAAAGCGTCGGTCGCCCGCCTGCCTTCCTGCAGTCGGATGAACAGTCGACCGAGTTCTACCAGGCCCTGTGGTCGCAGGTGATCAAGGACCAGTCATGGGAAGGGGAGGTCTGGTGCCGGCGCAGGAACGGCGAACTGATTGCCGAATGGCTGAGCATCAATGCGCTGCGTGACGAACGTGGTGTTGTCACGCACTATATCTGCCTGTTCACCGACATCACCCGCCTCAAGGAGTCGGCGCAGCGCATGGAGTACTTTGCCCACCACGACATGCTGACCGGCCTGGCCAACAGCCGCCTGCTGCATGCCCGTCTGGAGCACAGCATACAGCTGGCGCAGCGCGTCAAGCGCCAGTTTGCCGTGCTCTTCATCGACCTCGACAACTTCAAGGCGGTGAACGACCGGTTCGGCCATGCGCGTGGCGACGAACTGCTGCGCGAAGCGGCGCAGCGCATCGCGCAGAGCCTGCGCGCCGGAGACACGCTGGCGCGCCTGGGCGGCGACGAGTTCGTTGTCCTGCTGGAGGATGTCGGCAGTGCGGCCGAGGCGCAGCGCGTCATCGACGGCGTGCAGCAGCAGTTCCCGTGCACCGTGGCGAGTGATGACTGCAGTGTTGATGTCGGCGCCAGCATCGGGATCAGCTTCTATCCGCAGGATGGCACCACGGCCGCCACCTTGCTCGGCAAGGCCGATCACGCAATGTACGCGACCAAGCACCATCATCGCGAAAACAGGGACGCAGCCAGCCAGGCGGCGGCGCGAGGCGCCGGCTGAACGTGCGGTGCTAGAAGTGGCAGACCCCGGTTTCGGTGACGCGGCAGTTCACCGGAAGGTCATGGGCTTGCGGATACACGCTGGCCACGACCCCCAGACCGAAGCCCACGCCAATCACAAAGGGACGCGGCTGCATCACGGCGAGCGTGCGGTCAAAGTAACCGGCACCGTAGCCGAGGCGGTAGCCGCAGGCATCGATGGCATTGAAGGGGAGCAGGATCAGGTCGGGCACGACCTCGGCGCCCTCGCTTGGCGTCTGGATGCCGTGACGATCTGCGTGCATCGTCGTCTCCGGCGTCCATGCGCGAAAGAACATCGGCCCCGGCGTGTCAGCCACGACCGGCAGGCAGGCGCTCCAGCCCGCGTCGAGCAGGCGGGTCACGAGTGGGCGGGCATCGAATTCGGCGCGATAAGGCCAGCAGAAAGCCAGCCTGCCCGGCCTGTGTATCTGCAGTTCGGCAGCCAGATGCTGCTCGATGCGTGCCGACAGCAGCGCATGCTCGGCGGTGCCCAGATTCTCGCGCGCCTGCAGGCAATGGCGGCGCAGGCCATTGCGCGTGGCGATGGGATCAGGATCCTGAAGGGCGATATGCATGTCTGGCGAACGCACAAAAAGGGCCAGACTATACGAAATCGCGATAGTGCGGGACTCAGGCCGCAGTGCGCTCGCGCATGAAGTCCTCAAGCTGCGCGGCCGGCATGGGCCGGGCGTAAAGGAAGCCCTGCGCTTCGTCGCAGCCGTGATGCTTGAGCATGGCCACCTGTTCCGGCGTTTCCACGCCTTCCGCGATCACGCGCAGGTGCATGAGCTTGGCCATCTGCACGATGATGCCGACGATGGCCGCATCGCGTTCGCGCACAAGCGCGCCGCGCACGAAGGCCTGGTCGATCTTGAGCTTGTTGACGGCGAAGCGGGTCAGGTAGGCGAGCGAGGAATAGCCGGTGCCGAAATCGTCGATGGAAAGCTGTACGCCCAGTTCGCGCAATTCGGCGAGTACGTCCAGCATGCGCTCGGCACCGTCCATGATCACGCTTTCGGTGACTTCGAGCTCCAGCCAGCGGGCTTCCAGGCCAGCGGCGGCGAGGGCCGCCGCTGCGGTGTCGCGCAGACCGGCGCTGCGGAACTGCAGGGCGGAAATATTCACGGCAACCACCACGGGCGGCAGGCCTGCCTGCTGCCAGGCGCGACATTGGCGACAGGCCTCATGCAGCGCCCAGGCACCCATGGCCACGATCAGTCCGTTGGCCTCGGCCAGCGGGATGAACTGGGCGGGTGAGACCAGGCCGCGCTGCGGATGGCGCCAGCGCATCAGCGCCTCGACGCCGATCAGCCGCCCGCTGTTGAGGCAGACCTGCGGCTGGTAATGCAGTTCGAGCTGATTGTGCTCGAGTGCCAGATGCAGGTCGGCGACGAGCGCCACGCGCTCTGCCACGGAAGCATTCATTTCGGGCTGGTAGAAGCTCATCTGGCCGGGCCCGCGCGCCTTGGCGTCGTGCAGCGCCAGGCCTGCCGTTTGCAGCAGTGCGATCGGCGTTTCCGCATCGACCGGGAAGAGACTGATCCCCAGGGTGGCGCCGATGCGGATTTCGCCGGCACTCACGGTCAGCGGACGGGCCAGCTCATCGAGCATGCGCTGCCCGATGATGCCGGCCTGTGCCCCGTCGACGAGCCGGGGCAGGATAATGGCGAACTCGCCGGCACCGAGGTCGGCGATGTTTTCGCCGTTGCCGAGCACGCCGCGCAGCCGTTCCGCGCAGCCGCGAAGCACCTCGTCGCCGACCGTGTAGCCGTAGCTGTCGTTGATGTCCTTGAGGCTGCGGATGTCCAGATTGATCACGCCGACACGCTGGCCGTACTGGCGGGCTTCCACCATCGCCACGCGCACCAGTTCATCGACCATGGCGCGGTTGGGCAGGCCGGTCAGGCTCTCGTAGTTGGCGAGACGGTGTATGCGTTCGGCATGCTGGCGCTGCAGGGTGATGTCGCTGGCAATCCCGATCAGGCGGTAGGGCTGGCCGCTGCTGTCGCGCAGAAGATGGGTGCGATCACGGATCCAGCGCACCTCCTGGTCGGGGCGGATGATGCGGTACTCGAATTCCGCCCAGCCCTGGCTTTCGAGCAGGACACGCTTGCCGGCGGGGATGGCGCGGTCTTCCGGATGAATGCAGTTGAACCAGTAATCCGCGTCTTGCATGAAGGCCTCCGGCGTCACGCCATAGACATGCGCGATGGCCGGGCTGAGGAAGAGGTAGGGGCCGCCGTTGACTTCACGCATCCACGCCACATCGTCAAGCACCTCCAGCAACTGGCTCTGGGCCGAGCGGTTGGCGGTGAGTTCCGTGGCGAGGAGCTGCTGCTTGAGCATTTCATTGCGCAACCTCGCCATGGCGGAGCGCACGAGCAGGAAGAGCATGCCGGCCGTAACGCCCACAAAAAACCAGCCCTTCCAGGTCTGCATGACCATGTAGCGGTCATGGTCTTCGACCAGTACATCCACGACCCGGTCGGACAGGACGATCCACAAGGCCGCGACGACCAGGTAGATGAGGGTGATTCTGAGTGCGGGCAGTAAAGACCTGCTGGGCATGAGAGGCATTTCGGAATGCGGCGTTTTCAGTATAAACATCTGCCGGGCGAGGCATGCAAGATATCGACGGCGTGTTGTTGACAGGCGACACGCCGACGCCCGTTTTCGGGCTTCTTTTTCCCGCCGGTCACGGCACTGCGCTGTGCTAACCTGACGCCATGAAATTCCGTATCAAAAGCCGCACGTTTCTCGGTCAAGCCCTGCTTGCGCTGCTCCCTCTCGCGGCGGTCGCCGCCCCCGGCGACGATGCCTTCCTGCAGGCGCGCGACGCCTTCGCCACCGGCAATCGCGCCAAGCTCGCGCGTGCCATCGACAATCTGCAGGGCCACGAGTTGCGCATCTGGGCCGAGTACTACCAGCTGCGCCAGCAACTGGACGAAAACCCTGCCCCCATCCCCGATTTCCTCGCCCTGAATGCCGGCAGCCTGCCGGCCGAGCGCCTGCGCAGCGACTGGATCAAGGCCCTGGGCAAGCGCGGCCAGTGGGACCTGGTGGCGCGCGAATTCCCCTTCTTGCAGCAGCCGGATCTGGAGGCGCAGTGCTACGGCCTGCAGGCACGCCTGCAGCGCGAGGAAACCGCTGCACTGGACGATGCCCGCCCGCTCTGGTTCGGCAGCGCCGAGCTGCCTGAGCCCTGCCGCCCGGTGACCGATGCCCTGGTGGCGGCAAAGAAGCTGAATGTGGATGACATCTGGGAGCGTGTGCGCCGTCTGCTCGAGGCCAAAAAGCCGCAGCAGGCACTGCAGGCCGCGCGCTACCTGCCGGATGCGCAGATGCCCGATCCGCGTGCCATCGACGCCGCCGGCGACAGCGGTATCCGCTTCCTGTCGCGCCTGCCGGCCAAATACCTGAGCGAGGCAAAGAGCAACCGCGGCCAGCGCGAGACCCTGCTGTATGCGATCGCGCGCGTTGCCGCCAATGACCCGGAAGCGGCCGCGGCGCAACTGGAGCAGATCGAAAGCATCCTGCCCGAGGCCGAGCGTGCCTACGGCTGGGGCCAGATTGCGCTGCCGGCGGCGCGAAAGCACATGCCCATCGCCCTCGCCTGGTTTGCGCGTGCCGAGACTTCAAACCTGTCCGAGGAGCAGTTGGGCTGGTGGGTGCGCACCGCCCTGCGTGCTGGTAACTGGCCGATGGTCAGGCGCGCCATCCAGCGCATGCCGGCGGCGCTGGCGACACAGCCGGACTGGGTGTACTGGCTGGGCCGCGCCCTCGCAGCCCAGGGCAAGTCCGCCGAGGCGCATGCGCTCTACCAGCGCATCGCCGGCCAGCCGAACTTCTACGGCAGTCTTGCCGCCGAGGAGCTGGGGCAGTCCATCGTCGCACCGCCGCGCGCCGCCCCCCTCAATGCGCAGGAGCTCGGCGAGGCGATGGCCAATGCCAGCCTGCGCCGTTCGCTGGCGCTGTTCCGCGTCGATGCCCGTCTCGATGCGGTGCGCGAATGGAACTGGAGCCTGCGCGGCATGAACGACCGCCAGCTGCTGGCCGCCGCCGAACTGGCCCGCCGCAACGATGTCTGGGATCGCGCCATCAACACCGCTGACCGTACCGTGGCCCAGCACGATTTCTCGCTGCGCTATCTGGCACCCTATCGCGACAAGGTCGAGCCCAAGGCGCGCGAACTCGCACTGGATGCCGGCTGGGTGTATGGCCTGATGCGCCAGGAAAGCCGCTTCATCATCCAGGCGCGTTCCAGCGTCGGCGCACAGGGCCTGATGCAGGTGATGCCGGCCACGGCCGCCTGGGTGGCCAAGAAGATCGGCCTCGCCGACTATCACCCGAAGCGGGCGATGGACATGGACACCAACATCACCCTCGGCACCAACTACATGCGCATGGTGCTCGACGGTCTCGATGATCATCCGGTACTCGCTTCGGCCGCTTACAACGCCGGCCCCGGCCGCGCCAAGAAATGGCGCGCCGAGGTGCCGCTGGAAGGCGCAATCTATGCCGAGTGCATTCCTTTCAGCGAGACGCGCGACTACGTCAAGAAGGTGATGAACAACACCGTCTACTACAATGCCCTGTTCGAGGACAGGCCGCAGTCGCTGAAGAGCCGTCTCGGCGTGATACGACCGCGCGGCAACGGCGATGCCGCTGCCGACGCCCTGCCCTGAGGAGTTCACATGAACGTGTTGATGATCGGTGGTACCGGTTTTAGCTGCGGCATCACCTGCTGCGCAGATGAGCCTTCACTGAAACCGGAGGTGTGACCATGAGTCATATTTTAATCATCGGTGGTACCGGTTTTATCGGCAGTGCGATTGCGCGCCGTCTGGCGGCGCAGGGCCATCTCCTGTGTCTGCCCACGCGCCGGCGTGAGCGCGCCAAGCATCTGACCACCTTGCCGACCGCCAGCGTGGTCGAGGCCGATGTCCATGATCCGGCGGTGCTCGCCCGCCTCATGCGCGGACAGGATGCGGTGATCAGCCTGGTCGGCATCCTGCGCGGCAACTTCATGCGTGCCCATGCCGAGCTGCCGGCGAAGATTGCAGCGGCCGCCAAGGCCGCCGGTGTGCGCCGCATCGTGCACATCTCCGCGCTCGGTGCAGCGGCCGACGCGGCCTCCGCCTACCAGCGCTCCAAGGCCGCCGGCGAGGCGGCGCTGCGCGACAGCGGCCTCGATGTGACCATCCTGCGTCCCTCGGTCGTGTTCGGCGCCGGCGACAGCTTCATGACCCTGTTTGCCGGCCTGCAGGCGCTCTTTCCGGTGCTGCCGCTGGCCTGCCCGCAGGCACGCATGCAGCCGGTCTGGGTCGAGGATGTGGCGCGGGTCGCGACACTCTGCCTGCAGCGCGCGGAGAGCGTGGGCCAGACCTACGAACTGGGCGGCCCCGCTGTCTACACCCTGCGCGAACTGGTCGAATATGCCGGCGCCGTGTCCGGTCATCGCGCCCTGGCCATCGGCCTGCCGGACCCGCTGGCCTGGCTGCAGGCCTTCAGCATGGAAATCATTGGCGGCCCGATGACGCGCGACAACCTGCTGTCCCTGCGCACGCCGAATGTCTGTGCCTCTGCGCCGGCGCTGCCGTTTGCACTCGAGGCCACCGCGCTCGAGGCGATCGCGCCCGCCTATCTGGGCCGGGCGCAGCGTACCGTGAAGAATGATCGTCGCCGCGAGAGCGCGCGACGCTAGCCAACACAACAGAACACACACATGAAAATCTATTCAGTCGGCGGTGCCGTGCGCGATGAATTGCTCGGCCTGCCCGTCAAGGATCGCGACTGGGTCGTGGTCGGCGCCACGCCCGGCGACATGGTGCGCCACGGTTATCGTCCGGTGGGGCGTGACTTCCCGGTTTTCCTGCATCCGGAAACCAACGAGGAATACGCGCTGGCGCGTACCGAGCGCAAGACCGCGCCCGGTTATGGCGGCTTCGTCTTCCATACCGATCCCGGCGTCACGCTGGAGGAAGACCTGCGCCGTCGCGATCTGACCATCAATGCCATGGCGCGCGGCGAGGGCGGCGAACTGGTCGATCTCCACAACGGCCAGGCCGATCTGGCCGCGAAGGTGCTGCGCCATGTCTCGCCGGCCTTTGCCGAGGATCCGGTGCGCATCCTGCGCGTGGCGCGCTTTGCGGCGCGCTTTGCCGATTTCACGGTGGCGCCCGAGACCATGGCTTTGATGCGCCAGATGGTGGACAACGGCGAGGTCGATGCCCTGGTGTCCGAGCGCGTCTGGCAGGAGCTGGTCAAGGGCCTGCTTGAACAGACCCCTTCGCGCATGCTCTCGGTGCTGCATGAATGCGGCGCGCTGGCGCGCATCCTGCCCGAGGTCGATGGCCTCTACGGCGTGCCGCAACACGCCGATTACCATCCTGAAGTCGATACCGGCATCCACATGGAAATGGTGCTGGACATGGCGGCCCGCCTCGATGCATCGCTGCCGGTGCGCTTTGCTGCGCTCACGCATGACATCGGCAAGAGCGTGACCCCGACCGAACTCCTGCCCAGCCACCACGGCCATGGCGCGGCCAGTGCGCGCCTGCTGGAGCCGCTCTGCGCGCGCCTGCGCGTACCGAGCGAATGCCGCGATCTGGCCCTGCTGGTTGCGCGCTATCACGGCGAGATTCATCGTGTCGCCGCACTGCCTCCCGAGACTATCGTCACCATCATCGAGCACGCCGA
>JAIEOJ010000259.1 GCA_019750575.1 Rhodocyclaceae bacterium
ACGCTGGACATGCTGGACCGGACCAGCCGGCGCGGTTTCGCCTTCAACTGCCTGACCAGCTACTCTGACCCGGAGCGTATGCGCGGCTATCTTTACTATGCTGACCCCTGCGCCTTGTTCGATCACTGCAAGCGCCGCTATTCGCGGCAGGTCGCATTGCTTCACGATTACGGGCTTTATGAGTTCACCATACTCGTCAGGAAAGATATATGACGAGGCTTCCACCGGCGGTAGGCCTCGACGATTTCGATGTGGCTGCACAAGCGGGTTTGCGCGAAGAATTGGCTGCCGTTTATCGCGAGTTTCGCTCAATTCAGGCCAATAGCCAGAGCGGATTGGACGAGCCTGGCCAGATTGTCGCTCGTCAAGTTTGCCCTGGCTGTGGTGCCGCGACGCGGGATACGACCTTGCTGTTCAGCAAGAACAATATTCCCCATGTGCGTTGCAATCATTGCGATCTTGTCTATACGCTCGCAACACTGACGCCATCTGCCGATGCCGCCCAGTATGATGGTAACGAGTTCATGCGTGCCTATGTCGAACTGAAGCGGCATCCTTTGTACGCCAAGCTCGAGATCGCTAAGGCGCGCTACCTTCTACAACGTGTACAAGCGCAGCGTGCAGGGGTGCGGACCGTTCTCGACATCGGTGCTAGTACCGGTGCCATGATGGCAGCTGCAGGTCTTCAGGGGCTGGATGGCTACGGTATCGAACCTGATCGCGCCATGGCTGAACTGCTGGGGCGCCTGTATCCACAGCGCCTCATCAACGGTTATTTCCCTCAGGATTTATCACAGGATTGGCCGCTCTTCGACCTGATTACCTTGCTCGATGTCCTTGAGCACATGGTCGAGCCGGTGTGTTTTCTTGAGTCTATCAAGGCATCCTTGGGGCCGGAGGGCGTGCTCTTGGTTCAGGTGCCGAATTTCAACAGCTTGCTCGTGCAAATGGACGGGCCAAAGAATTCAAATTTTTGCATCGGGCACTGGCAACACTTTACCGCCGCGACGCTATCTGCGCTGCTGGCCAGAGCCGGGTTTTGCGCGCTAGAAATCGGCAATTGCATCAGCGAGCTCGACCGTATTCGGGACTATCCTGCAACGCAGGTACTCACCACCACGGCGCGCCTCCTCGGTGAGGCAAAAACCGTGGAAACTCCTGCTCAGTTGTACGAATACGGTTTGGGCTACAAGCTGTATGGTTTGTTTGCCCTGACTTCCTCCTGATTCCTCTGCATTGAGGTCGCCCATGTTCGACCCGCCTGACCTGGATATGATTCCTTTCGGCCGTCCCTTTATCGTCGGCAAAGAGCTGTATTACATGGCCAAGGCCGTCGAACTCGGCAGCCTGGCCGGTGATCAAGCTTTCACCAAGCTGTGCCACCGTTGGCTGGAGGAGCATACCGGCAGCCGCCGCGCCTTGCTCACCCACTCCTGCACGGCGGCGCTCGAAATGGCCGCAATTCTGACCGAAGTCGGGCCTGGCGACGAAGTCATCATGCCGTCCTATACCTTTGTGTCGACGGCAAACGCCTTTGTGCTGCGCGGTGCGACGCCGGTCTTTGTGGATATTCGTCGCGACACCCTGAACCTCGACGAAAATCTCGTGGCCGCAGCCATCAGCGACCGCACGCGTGCGATCGTACCGGTGCATTACGCCGGTGTCCCTTGCGAAATGGATGTGTTGGCCCAGTTGGCCGAAGATCGCAAACTGTGGCTGATCGAGGATGCCGCCCAGGCGCTGCAGTCGGAGTGGAAGGGCAGGGCGCTCGGCAGTATCGGTCACCTCGGTTGCCTGAGCTTCCACGAAACCAAGAACGTGATTGCCGGCGAAGGCGGGGCGCTGCTGGTGAACGACGAACGCCTGATCGAGCGCGCCGAGATCATTCGCGAGAAGGGTACCAATCGCAGCCAGTTCTTCCGCGGCCAGACCGATAAATACACCTGGGTGGATATCGGCTCGTCCTACTTGCCGGGCGAGTTGATCGCCGCCTTCCTCTATGCCCAGCTCGAACATGCCGACTTCATTACGGCGCAGCGCCGCGCCACGGTAAAGCGCTATCAGGCCCTGCTGCAGCCGATCGCTGCCACGGGACGCATCGAGCTGCCGGCGATTCCGTTAAGCGAGCATGGCAACGGCCACATGTTCTATTTCCTGGCGCAGGATCTGGAGCAGCGCTCGGACTTGCTGCAGCGCTTGCGTGCCGCCGGCGTCGGCGCCGTATTCCACTATGTGCCGCTGCATAGCTCGCCTGCCGGCAGACGCTACGGCCGCGCCGGCTCGCCGATGCCGGTGACCGACTTTGTTGCCGACCGCCTGGTGCGGCTGCCGCTCTATCACGGCATGACCCAGGCCGAGCAAGACCGCGTGGTCGAGGTCGTCTTTGATTTCTACAAGCCCTGAAGGGGCGTTCGCTGACATGACCCAACCGCCCAGCCTTTTTGCGCCGCTGAACCGTCCGTACTACATCTTCGCGCCCCATTATCAGCAGGGATCGGGCGGCGTGCGCGCCATGCATTACCTTTGCCATGCGCTCAATTTGCTTGGCGAAGAGGCTTACGTCACCAATCCGAATATCCATCTGGGATTGCGGACGCCTGTCCTGACCACGGCCATCGGCCAGATGCACGACGCGGCCGGACGCGAGCCCATCGTCGTGTATGCCGAGGTGGTGACCGCGAATCCCCTCCAGGCAAGAAGTGTCGTGCGTTATCTGCTGGCGGTGCCGGGCCTTCATACCGGCCAGCAGATTCAGCTGCAGCCGCGTGACCTGTTGTACACCTTCGGCCCCACCCTGGTGCCGCCGGGCTGGTCGGCGGATCCGTTGCGTATGCCGCTGGTGGATACCAAGATCTTCAACAGCGATGGCGTGAGGGACGACCAGCGCAAGGGCTCGGCGGTCTTCATCCACCGCCACCTGGACAAGGGCGGGCAACTCGATCCGGTCACCGCCGATTCGATCGAAATCTCCTACCGCGTACCCGAACGTTCAGCTGACGAGCTGGCGGAAATCTTCCGTCGCGTCGAATGTCTTTACCTGTACGAGTACTCCACCATCTGTTTCGAAGCCTTGCTGTGCGGCTGCCCGGTTGTTTTCATCATGAACGACGTGTCGCTGCCGGAAACGACGCCCTGGCTCATGGGCGGCCACGGCATTGCGTGGGGGCTGGCACCGGAGGCGCTGGTCCACGCCAAGGCGACTGTGCATGAGGTCAAGGCGTTTTATGCCGAAGAGCAGCGCGTATTCTGGCGCGATCTCGACGCTTTTGTCGCCAAGACCCAGGCGCAAGCCGCCGCGCTTGATACGCCCATGCCGGCGCCGGGACAGCCCGGCAGCGCATCCGTCATCAGCCATCGTGCAGTGAACTGGCCATCCAGCCAGCCGGCCAAAAAGGCGCCGGCAGCTGCACCGCGCAAGCGGCGCCTGGTGGTGTGCGGCATCGAGACGCCGAAGAACGCCTGCCCCATCATTCGCCTGATTGCCCCCTTCTCGTTTTATCCGGATGACTGGGAAGTCGTCTGGGGCATTGCGAACAGCGAGCTCAACTTCGCCACGGTGCGATCAGCCGACGTGATCCTGCTGCACCGCTTCATGCCCGGCGTCTGCTCTCCCGATGTGCTCAAGGCGATTTTTGATCTGGGCAAGCCGGTCATTTACGAAACGGACGATCTCCTCACCGAGGTTCCGGACGGTATTCCCAACGCCGAGTTCATGCGACGCGGCAAGGCGGGCATGGAGTATGCGATCCGTCATGCCAACGCGGTGGTTGTATCGACGCAGTTCATCGCCGACAAATACAAGGCGCTCAACCCGAATATCCACGTTCTGGTCAACTTTCTGGATTTCGATCGCTTCTACCGGCCGGTACCGATGCAGCCGCGCGCGAAAATCAGCATCGGTCTGGTCGGCACTTCGCTGATGCCATACAACTTTGCGCTCGTTGACGCGGCCTTGCGCAGCCTGTGCGAACGCTATGCCGGGCAAATCCGGCTGTGCTTCATCGGGCATCAGGTGCCGGCTGGCTGGGAGGGACATCCCGCCGTCGAATATCACCCCGTACTGCATGAGTATCACGCCTACGCCGAGTGGTTGCTCGAGCAACAGCTCGATATCGCCTTGATCCCGCTCGTCGACGATGCCTTCAACAACAGCAAGAGCGTGATCAAGTGGATGGAGTATTCGGCTGCCGGTGTCGCCTCCGTATTCAGCGACGTGGCAACTTATCGCACCGTGGTCGATAGCGGCCGCAACGGCATGCTGGTCGAGGAGACGCCGGCTGCCTGGCAGGCGGCGATCGAAACCCTGGTGGCAGATCCGGCCTTGCGTCGCCGCCTGGCGCGAACGGCTCAGGCCGAGGTGCGCAAGCACTTCGCCCTGCGCGAGAATGCCTGGCGCTATCACCAGACCTATCTGCGGGCCATCGGCGAGACCGAGCAGGCGGCAGGTGTGCACCCGGCTGACCGGACGCAATCGGTGCCCGGAGTGCTGGTGCTCGATGCCGAGGGCAGCGCGGAGAAGATTCAGCGCAGCCTGGACGGCTTGTCGCGCGGGCCTTACGCCGGGGTCCCGGTGATCGTGCTGACGACGCTGCCCGGCCAGATGCCGGAGTGGACCGACAGCCTGCGCTGCGTGCAGACGACCGCGGATGAGTACGTCGAGGCGGCAGAGCAGCTCTGCGCGCTGGCCGATTTCGACTGGGCTGTGATCATCGAGGCCGGTCAGTAGCGAAACGCAGGCACGACAGGAACGGATATGGGCAAGGCGAACATCTATCAGATCTTTTATTCCGCGGAGACCCGCAACGGGCTCGATCGCGGCTTCATTCCGCTCGACAACACCGGGCAGCGTCCGGACTGGTACGAATACTGGCCGATGCGGACCTTTCTGCAGGGGCAGACCTTGAATGAGGAGGACTTCTACGCCTTCCTCTCACCCAAGTTCGGGCAGAAGACCGGTCTTGGCGCCCCACAGCTGCAGGCATTCCTTGGCAGCGTCGATCCGTCGGTGGATGTCATCACGCTGTCGCCTTTCTTCGATGCCGCCGCCCTGTTCGACAATGTTTTCAAGCAGGGCGCCAACGAACATCCGAATATCTGGCCGGTGTTCGTCGAGTGCGCCGCAATCGCAGCGCCCGGCGTCTCCCTCGAAACCTTGCTGATGGATTCGAGCGATAGCGTGTTCTGCAACTACTTTCTGGCCAAACCCCGCTTCTGGCGCCACTGGCTCGAATGCGCGGAACGGATCTTTGCGGTTGCGGAACGGAACGATACGGAGCTGGCCCGCATACTCAACGGGCCGACGCGGCACAACAACGCCGATACGACCCCGGTCAAGGTGTTCGTGATCGAACGGCTGGTTTCCCTGCTGCTGGCGACCGAACCGCAATGGCGAGTAAGCAATCTCAACAGTATGTCGCTGCCGTTCGCCTATCCGGGCGCTGACAGGGTGAAGCCCGGCTTGGCGATTCTGGATGCATTGAAAAGGGCGGCCAAGCAGACCGGCTACGCGGAGTATCGGCAGGTGTATGCCAGCATGCGCATGCAGGTCATCCAGCAACTAAACAATCCGGGCTGACTACCCCTCAATCAGCGCTTCGCAGACCACATACCCGATAGTGCGTTTTCGAAGTGACGCGCAAAACGCGGCGCGTCGAACATCGGCGAAGCCAGCGCTTGCTGGCGCAGCTGCTGGCGCAGCGTTGCCAGCATGTCCGGATCGGCGGCAAATTCGACCGCTTTGGTCACATAGTCGGCTTCGTCCACCGCGATCCATTCAGGCAGGCCGACGTTGCGCATGATGTTCTCGCCGGCGTGCGAGAGCATGCGGTTGCCGCGCAGCGTCAGCACCGGCACGCTCATCCACAGGGCTTCGACCGTGGTCGTGCCGCCCGGATACGGAAACGGATCAAGCACGATGTCGAGGCGCTGATAGGCCCTGAGATAGTCATCACGCGGGGTCGGGCCCTCCAATAACAGTTGCTGGTCGGTGATGCCATACGCTGCAAAACGCTCGCGCAACCATGTGCATACGGCAGCGTCGGCAAGCTGCCGGGCCTTGAGCAGCAAACGGGCGTTCGGTACCTGTTGCAGAATGCGAGCCCACGTCGCCAGCACCGCATCGGTGAGCTTGCCGATATTGTTGAAGCAGCCGAAGGTGATGAAGCCGTTCTCCCGCGCCGGCAGATCGTTGATGGCGATATCGGCGTCAGGCGGCGTGAAGCACAGATAGGTTTCCGGCAAGCGCCAGATCGTCTCGGTGAAATGGCCTTCCTCTCCCGCCGGGCAGACATTGGGATCGCCGATCAAATAATCCATCTGCTCCACGCCGGTGGTGGCGAAGTAGCCCAGCCAGGCCGCCTGTACCGGGGCCGGTTTGCAGGCGAAGAGCGGCAGGCGGTTGTCGCCGGTATGGCCTGCCAGGTCGAGGAGGATATGAATTCCGTCGGCATGGATCAAGCCGGCTGCGGCGACGTCGTCCAGCCCGTCGATGTTTTTCCAGCCGGCGCAATGTGCGCGCAGACGCTGACTCATCGCGTCGGTTTTGTGCTCGGGCCGGTTCGAATAGGCGATGACTTCAAAACGATGCGTGTCGAGTTGTTCAAGCAGACCGGCCAGAAAATAGCCGACCGGGTGATTGTAGAGATCGCCGGAGACGAGGCCGATCCGCAGGCGTGTCGGCTGCGGATCGCATGTCCACTGGCTGTAACGCTGCTGGGCAAACTTGCGGCTAAGCATCTTGCCGAAGTCCTGCGCCAGCGACAAGGCTTCCGGCGTATGCCTGGTATTGCCGTAATTGAGCAAGAACAGCAGGATGTTGTAGGCCTTGGCGTTATCGGGCTCCCGCTTGATGAGACGGCGCGCCAGGCTTTCCGCCTCTTCCAGCAGGCCGAGTTTGACCAGTGTCGAGCTCAGCGCGAGCATGGCGCCGGTGTCGGACGGCGTGAGGGCCAGCGCTTTGCGCAGGCTCTCCTCGGCGGCCCGCAGGCGGTTCTGTTCCAGCAGGACAATGCCCAGATTGGCATGGGCATTCGCCAGCGAGGCGTTGACGGCGACAGCCTGGCGATAGGCAGATACTGCGCCCTCCAGGTCGCCGCGGCTGCGGCAGATAAAGCCCAGATTGATGCACGCGTCGGTTTGCCGGGGATCTATTGCAATGGCGTGTCTGAGGCTGCTTTCGGCCTCGTGCGGGCGGCCGTTGCGGATCAGGAGATAACCGAGACTCGCATGGGCCGCGGCATCGTCGTGCGCCAGCGCTACCACGCGTTGCATCGACTGCAGAGCGGCATCGAGGCGTCCGCCTTGCTGTTGCGCCTGACCGAGCGCGCGCCAGGCGGCCGTAGTCTGCGGATATTTTTGCGTTATGGCCAGCGCGTGTTTTTCGAGCGCCGCCGCATTGCCTTGCTTGAGGAGTCGCTGCAACTGCGCCATCTCGGCGGCCGGGGCCTGTTTCTTCGCCGCGGTCGGCAGCGCCGCCGGCGGTTTCGGCGCATGCGCCTGCCACATCTGCCAGAGAGCGGCGTCGAAACCCTGGGCGAAGCCCTGGGTGTCGAGCAGCGGCGAAGTCTTCAGCCGATCGCGCAGGCCGGACCGCAGTGCTCCCAGCGCCGCCAGGTCGCCGGCAAATGCAATGGCTTTGCGGATGTAATCGTCCTTGTCGGCGGCAATCCAGTTCGGCATCCCGGCATTGTGGGCGACGCTCTCGCCAAGGTGGGCAAGAAAACGGTTGCCGCGCAAGGTCAACACCGGTACGCCCATCCACAGCGTATCCACGCTGGTTGCGCCACCGGGGTAAGGAAAGGGGTCGAGGGCAATATCCACCTTGGCATATGCCTGCAGATATTCCTGGCGTGGCGACGGGCCTTCCAGCATCAGTCGGTCGCTGCCGATCCCGTGGAGCGCAAAGCGCGATGCAGTTTCGGCCTGCACAGCCGAGTCGCGCAACTGGGGTGCCTTCAGCAGCAGGCGCGCGTCGGGCAGCTGACGCAAAAGCTCGGCCCAGAGCGACACCACGGCGTCATTCATCTTGTTGAGATTGTTGAAGCAGCCGAAGGTCACGTAACCGTTCTGCAGCGCCGGCAAGGCGGAGACGGGCACGTCTGTTTCGGGGGGCGTGAAGCTGAGCCAGGTCTGCGGCAGACGCCATACGCTTTCGGTGAAGTGGGCTTCTTCTCCGGCCGGGCACAGCCATGGATCGCCGATCAGGTAATCCATCTCGGCCACACCCGTGGTTGCGAAGTAGCCGAGCCAGCTGGCTTGTACCGGAGCCGGCTTGAACGCGAACAGCGGCAGGCGGTTGTCCGTGGTGTGGCCGGAGAGGTCGAGCAGGACGTGGATCCCGTCGGCATGGATTAGCGCAGCCGCATCCTGATCCGAAAGTCGGTAGATCGACTTCCAGTCAGAGAAGTGCGGCCGGATACGCGTGGTCAGGGCGTCGCATTTCTGCTCCGACATATGTACATAAGCGACCAGCTCGATACTGTCGGTCGGAAGGTTGCTGACCAGACTCTCGACGAAGTAACCGACCGGATGGCTGTGCAGATCGGCCGATACGAGCCCGATCTTGAGCCGTACCGGATTCTTTTCACAACGCCATTCGCGATAAAGCTGGCTACGGCGTCGGGCAACCAGGCGGCCGTATTGCTCGGCCAGATCGCGCGCCTCGCGGGCCTTGTCGATATGTGTGTAGTTGAGTACGAACAGCAGCAGATCGTAGGCCAGCGGACTGTCCGGATCGATTGCAATGGCCTTGCGTATGACGCTCTCAGCTTCGTCAAGATGGCCGAGCTTGACCAGTGCCGTGCTCAGATTTCGCAGCGCGAAGGCATTCCGAGGCTCGAGCTGAAGCGCTGTGCGAAAGCACGTTTCGGCTTCGCGAAACGCCTGCGCTGTCGTCAGCAGCACACCCAGGTTGGAGTAGGGGACGGCCTGTTTCGGATCGAGCTCGATGGCACGTCGATAGCACGCTGCAGCCTCATCCAGCCGCTCCTGATCTTTGTACACGTTACCCAGATTGGTGTGCGTGTCCGACACGTTCGGTTCGAGCGCAATCGCCTGCACGAATGCAGCCTCGGCTTCCTGAAGGCGGCGCAGACGCCACAGGATCAGACCCAGGTCGGCGTGGGCCTGCGCCTCCCCTGGGCGAAGTTCGACCATTTTCAGGTTGGCGGGCAGGGCCTCTTCGAAGCGGTGGGTATGGTAGCGGGCGAGACTCAGCGCTTTCCATCCTTCCATGGCGTGCGGATATTTCTGCGTGAGTGCGACGGCAAGTTGTTCCATACGCACGTAGTCGCGCTTGGCGAAGGCCGCCGAGAGCGCCTGCAATTCGGCTGGCGTCGGCAAGGGGCCGGCGGGTGGTGCAGGCGCTGTTGTCGTGTGATTTTTTTCTTGGGACGTTACCGCATGCGCGACGACGCCGTGACGCCGACTGAGTTGCATGACTTCCTGCGCAGCGGCAGTTTCGCCGGCTGCGTTGAGCGCCTCGATATAGCTTTGCCAGAACTGAGCCTTGCCGGGGTTGGCGGCCACTGCGGCCTGGAAGAAAGGCAGCGAGGCTGCGGGTTGCTGCAACTGGACGGCGATGACGCCGAGGTTGTGATGCGCGTCGGCATTCTGGGGGGCGATCTGCAGAATGGCCCGATACAATTCTTCCGCTTCCTTCAGGCGGCCCGCCTGATGATGCGCGACCGCAGTGCTGAAGGCTTCCTGGACGAGTGCGGCGTTGCTGGAGGTGTCGCTCATGGAGGGCGGTGGCCCGGGTGGGGACCGGCTGCAATCAAAGGATGGAAGTCCCTATTATCCGGACTTCCTTGCCGTCGGCACCAATAAAAAGGCCCGCACAAGGCGGGCCTTTTTATTGTTCTGGAGAAGTATTACTTCTTCTTCTTGCCAGCAACAGCGGTCTTGAAACCGGCACCGGCGGAAAACTTCGGCACGGTGGTTGCCGGGATCTTGATCGACTCGCCGGTCTTCGGGTTCTTGCCGGTGCGTGCAGCACGCTTGGCCGACTTGAAGGTACCGAAACCCACCAGGGTAACCGTGTCGCCCTTCGACACAGCCTTGACAACAGCAGCGATGATGCCGTCCAGCGCCTTGCCGGCGGCGGCCTTGCTAATGTCGGCTTCCTTGGCGGCGATTTCGATCAGTTCAGCTTTGTTCATCTTCCCTTCCTTCCGTTTGTCGAGAGAAGGCCAAATGGCCTGAGGCGTATTCTAGCCACAAGTGCAAAGGAAAGTGCAAGGTTTTTTTGTCGGGGGCCCTTGTGAGGCCTTGCGCTACAATGCTCCCGCAACATCTGTCGTATTTTTTCTGACACTTCCCCTGGAGTTTTTTCTCATGTGGTTTCGCAATCTGCAGGTTTTTCGTCTCGCGTCGGGCTGGTCGGCCAGTCCGGAAAGTCTGGCGGAAAGCCTTGCCAGGACTGCCTTTCAGCCATGCAGTGCGATGGCGCGTCAGGCCCAGGGCTGGGTTCCGCCACGCGGCAACCCCGATGAGTTTCTCTATGTGCAGGCGCAGCAAATGATGCTGACCCTGGGCGTGGAACAAAAGATACTGCCGGTCTCGGTGATCCGTCAGTATGTGCAGGAAAAGGCGCGCGAGCTTGAAGAAAGCCAGGGTTTCAAGCCCGGCCGCAAGCAGTTGAAGGACATGTTCGATGCCATCGAGGCCGAATTGCTGCCGCGCGCCTTCGTCAAGCGTCGCCTCACTTATGTATGGATAGACCCGGTTAACGGCTGGCTGGTGGTGGATGCGGCGAGCACCGGCAAGGCCGACGAGGTGATCGAGCAACTCAAGCTGACCCTGGGCGAACTGCCGCTGACGCTGTTCAAGACCGTGCAGGCGCCGGGTACGGCGATGACCACCTGGCTTTCGCTGGGCGAGGTGCCCGGTCCCTTCTCCATCGACCAGGACTGCGAGCTGCGCGTGGCTGGCGAGGCCGGCGGCAGCGTGCGTTACACGCGCCATCCGCTGGATGCGGAAGAGATCAACCAGCATATCAATCGCGGCAAGGTCGCCGGCAAGCTCGCGCTCACCTGGAACGATCGCATCAGCTTTGTGCTGACAGAGCAGATGCAGATCAAGCGTGTTGTCTTCCTCGATGCCCTGCGCGAGCAGGCCGAGCAGGCAGTCGATGGCGGCGGTGATGCCTTCGAGGCCGACTTTGCCATCATGTGCGGTGAGCTGTCCGCCATGCTGGCCAGCCTCTCCGAGGCGCTCGGGGGCGAAGCCGAATGAAGCGCCTCGCATTCATGCTGATGTTGTGTGCAGGCGCTGCCTGTGCGCAGGAGGGTGTGAATGTGGGCGAGGCTTCCTCGCTGCGCACCATGGTGCCGGCCGAGCAGATGGAGCAGCAGGCCGCCGCCAGCTACAGGCAGCTGCTCAAGCAGGCTGCGGCCAAGGACGCGCTGGCGCCCGACAGCCACCCTGAACTGAAGCGTTTACGCGCCATCGCCAATCGCCTGTTGCCGCATGCCGTGCGTTTCAATCCGCGCGCGGCGCAGTGGCAATGGGAAGTGAATCTGATCGGTGCCAGACAGATCAATGCCTTCTGCATGCCGGGCGGCAAGATCGCGTTCTACACCGGCATCCTGAATACGCTCAAGCTGACCGACGATGAAGTGGCCATGATCATGGGTCACGAGATGGCGCATGCGCTGCGCGAACATGCGCGCGAGCAGGCTGCGAAGAACACGCTGACCGGCCTCGCGGCAAACGTGCTCGGCATGGTGTTTTCCGGCAGCAACTATAGCGATGTCGCCAATATCGCCATCAATGCCGGTCACGGCCTGGCAGCGCGGGCCTTTTCTCGCAGTGACGAGCGCGAGGCGGATCTGGTCGGCATGGAGCTGGCGGCGCGCGGCGGTTTTGATCCGCAGGCCGGCATCACGCTCTGGGAAAAGATGGGCAATACGAGCAAGGGCGCACCGCCCGAGTTCCTGTCCACTCACCCGGCCAATGCCAGCCGCATCGAGGATATCCGCCGTCACCTGCCCGACGTGATGCCGCTGTATTTGCGGGCGAAACCCTAGTCAGCCCTGCGCCGAAAGGCGAGGCTTACGCCAGGCCGCTTTCGCGCGCCTTGCGCTCGCGTTCCATGCGCACGATGTAGCGCTGGATCAGGTTCTGTGACGTGATCGGCATGTCCACGAACTGGCAGCCGGCACGCAGGCTGGGCTGACCGTTGCGCAGCGTCGTTTCATAAATGTTCACGATGCGCAGGGTGGTGTTGATGACGCCGATCTGCGGCAGGTCCAGGGTGCAGTCCGGCCATTCCTGCTCGGTGCTGAACGGCACCTGGTCGATGTGCAGCGACAGGCCGCCGATGCTGATGTCGATGACATCATGCGTGTAGATCTGCACGCTGCCATCGCTCATGACGACAGGGATGTCGCACAGCAGCGGCCGCGTGATGGGCGTGCGCAGGCGGAAGTACTCGCGGCGCTGCAGTCGCAGCAGGGTTTCCGGCAGGGCGGCAGCGAATACGCTGCGGCCCTCGTACGGCGTTTCACGCACACCCGTCAGGATGAACTGCAGCTTGACCATGTCGTGGCGGGTGATGCAGAAAATCTTGCCAGCCTCGAGCGCGCGCCGGTTCATTTCCTCGCTGCTGCCACGGTCGAGCAGGAGTTCGCGGTCGTTCACGGCGAGCAGGGTGGTCAGCAGGAAATCCTTGCCGCTGTTGAAGTAGAGGGTGACGAGATCGCCCTGGGCGACGACCTGGCGCAGCACGGCAAGAATTTCGCGCGGGCTGTGCAGCAGGTATTCGCTGTACTGGTCGAGGTGCAGGACCTCCGCGCTGGCCTCGTCTTCGGCCGCTGGCGGCAGCGGGGTTTCCTGCGGCGTATCGTCGGTTTCCATGAGGCGTGTTGTCGGGAGGGGCATGACAGGGCGGCAAAAATGTCGGGGATAAGCAGTTAAAGCTTATTCCATGCCAGAAGGCATGATGCCTTTTTCCTCGACACGATAAAGCCAGGCCAGCAGTTCGGCCACGGCCACATACAGCTGGGGTGGAATGTGATCGTCCAGATCGACCTGCAGCAGCAGGGTGACCAATTCCGGCGATTCATGCACATAGACGCCATGGGCCTTGGCGCGATGGATGATTTCCTCGGCGATCAGGCCCTTGCCCCGCGCCACCACCTTGGGTGCGGCATCGCCCGGTGCATAGGCGAGGGCGACCGCCAGGGCGCGTTCGTTCTCGCGCTCCTGTCCGTCTTCGCGCTGGACTTCATTCTGACTCATGGCGTACCTGGGCGGCCTGCAGGGTGATGCCTGCCGCGGCCAGGGCCTCCGTGAGTGCCGGCAATTCGTCGCGCATGTCGGCGGCGGAGGCGCCGACCGGGGTGCTCAGGTTGAGTTGCAGGCTGTTGCCGGCAATGCGCAGCCTGGCCTCGACCGAGCCGAGGCGGGGCGTGGTGAGGCGCAGGGTCGTCAGCCAGGGCTGCGGCTCATCGCTGCCTTGTGCGGCCTGCTGGCGGTCTTCCTCCACCTCCCATTCGATGCGCTGGCCGGGCCAGGCCTCGCCATGCAGGATCAGGCGCTGACTGGCCGCCGCTTCAAGCTGCTGATGCACGAGCGGGCGCAATTCCGCGGGCAGGGTCTGGCTCTCGTTGCGTGCCAGGGCGGTTTCTGCGGGCCGGACGCCTTCTTCGGCGAGCGATTCTGCCGTGCGTGCGGCGGCGGCCGTATCCATGGCCGCTGCGGAGCGCGCCCTGGCGGCAAGTTGTGCGGCATTGGGCTCGGATTGCTTCCCCTGCGGCTCCTGCAGCAGGGTTTCCAGCGGCCGCTTGCCGGCAATCCATTGCGCCTGGTGTGCTTCGTAGAACAGGCCGCTGCCTTCCACCGCCTTCTGCAGCGCGGCAGCGAGCGGGCCGGCCGTTGTCGGCGGTGCATTGAGCAGGGGCTGGCCGCGATTCAGCGGTGCGGTGTGCGAGCCCTGTTCTTCACTCAGCAACTGACCGATGAGTTGGGCGGCAGGCGACAGCGTGGTGTGCTTGTAGGCGCCGGCATCAAGCGTGCCGTCGGGTACCGTGCGGGCAATGATGGCCTTGGGGCTGCGGTCGATGACGACCAGTTCCAGCACGTCGCCGGCATTGGCGCCCTCGGGCAGGGCCAGGGTCAGGCTCTTGCCGGCAACCAGGGCACGGTAGGTGTTTTCGGGCAGGACTTCCTGGATGCGCGCCGAGAATACCTGGCCCGGTTGCAGGTCAGGCAGGTCGGCGGGTACGCCGGCAACCCGTGCGACCGGTTGCAGCGGCCCGTCGTCGGGCAGGCGCATGCGTATGCCGACATCAGTCGGAATCAGGGCCACGCCGGCCTCCGTTGCGGGAAAGGATGCGGGGTCAAGGTGGCGCTCCGGCCACCATCAGTCAGGCGGTGTGCGCGCCGTAGGTCTGGTCGACCTGGCGCTTCTTGCGGGCGCCGCCGAGAAACTGGCGTACCTGTTCCATCCAGGGCTCGGTATGGCGGCGGATTTCGGCGTCGTCGGCGAGTATGCGCTGGATCAGCGCCGCCTTGCGTTCGCGCTCCCCCATGCCCAGCCTGCCGTTGTCGTCCTCTCCGGCGAGGCGCAGACGCAACTCGCTCACCGAGCGTTCCAGCTCGATCAGGCTGTCCCAGTCGTTGCGACGCGCGGCCTCGACCATGCGCGCCGACAGGCTGGTCATTTCTTCGTAGAGTTCGATCTGGTTCTGCATTGCAAGCATGGTAGTCCTCATGCAGCAGCACGGTTTGCGGAAACTACAGCGGGATCAGCCGCTATTTCTTCCCAGGCAGAGCGCAATTCGCCAAGCAGACGGGTAACTTCCTCGATTGCCGCCGGATCGTTGTGCAGATTGGCGTGCAGCAGGCGGATCGTCATGTAATCGTAGAGCGCATGCAGGCGTTCGGCGAGTTCGCCGCCGGCCTCCAGGTCGAGGCTGACGCGCAGGCCATTGGTGATGATTTCGATGGCCTTGGAGATGTCCTGGCCCTTGGCGGGGATATTCTTTTCCGCCATATGCCGCGTGGCCGATCCCAGGGCCATGATGGCACCGTCGAAAAGCATGAGGATCAGCTTGTGCGGACTGGCCGCAGTGACACCTGTTTCGACACCGACCTGGGCGTAAGCGGAAGCGGGATTGTTCGGGGCAAACATGATGATTCCTCGCGAGATTATTTCTTGCTGGTGCCGGGCAGGCTGGAGAGTTGCTGTTCCAGGAAGCTGCTGGTGGAGCTCATGCTGGTGATCAGGGCATCCAGCGCCGAGTATTGCTTGCGATAACGCGCCTCGATGGTGACCAGTCGGTCGTTGATGGCGTCGCGCCGGTTATCCAAGGATGCAATGGAGCCTGTCAGTCCGTCGATGCGGCTGGCGAGGATGCCGCTGGTGCCCGTCGCCTGCGTCAGCCAGTCGTTGAACTGGATGGCGATGCCCTTGTTGCCACTGGTGGTCTGAGTGAACAGGCTGGCAACATCCTTGTCCGGATCATTCAGCGCTATGGACAGCTTGCTGGTGTCGAGCTTCAGGGTGCCATCTCTTTGCAGGCTGACACCGACTTGCGAGAGGCTGGATAGGCCGCCCGTGACACCCGACACTCGGGCGTTCACCAGGCTGCCCAGCTTGCCCTGGATTGAGCGCAGTGTGGCGTCACCGGTCAGGATGGAGGCGTCCTCGTTGGCAGCATCGTAGGCGCTGAGAGCGGAGTTTTGCGCTACTACGGCATTGTAGGCCGTGACAAATGCGGTCACCGCATTCACCGCCGCGCTCGGGTTCTTGGCGACGGTGATCGTTGAGCTGCCTTCCTTGGCCAGCGTCAGGGTCAGCCCCTGTACCACATCGCTGATGTTGTTGGAAGGGCGGGTGATGCTGAGGCCGTTCACGGTAAATGCGGCATCCTTGGCCGCCTGTACCAGTTGCAGGTTGCCGGAATCGAGGTCACTGAGCGGGTTGGTACCGCCGCTGCCGCTGTCGGTTGCTGTCACGGTAATTTCGCCCGCCAAGCCCATGGTCTTGGAGGTTAGGACCAGACGCTGGTTGGTGCCATCATTGATGATGGTGGCGTTGACGCCGGCGCCCGAATTGTTGATGGCATTGCGCACCTGCGCCAGCGAGTTGTTGTTGGTGGTGATCTCGACATCTACGGCAGTGCCGTTGCCGACCTTGATCGACAGGGTGCCGGTATTGAAGGTGGCGCTGGTTGCGGTATAGGCGCCATTCGAGCGCAGGGTATTGGCGGTGGCGATCTCGTCGACAACGATGTTGTAGGTCCCGGGCGCTGCTTCGGTGGTAGCGGAGCCGGAAACCACATTGAGGTCGGTGCTGGTAATGCCCAGCGCCTTGAAGGTGTTGGCTTGCGTCAGCGTCTGTACCGCCGATTGCAGGGAGGCAAGGGCACTCTTTACCGTGCCGTAGGCGGAAATTTTTGCCTGATAGCTGGCTTCCTTCGTGTCGAGCACCTTGAGGGGCTGCTTTTCCAGCTCCATCAACTGCGAGACGATACTGTTTACATCGAGGCTGGAAGCGGCAATAGCCATGATTTTTCCTTGAACTGCAGGGTGTTAAGTCATTTACGGCGCTTTTCCCATTTTCTGTAGGGCAAAGCGAAAAAGCAAGCCTTGATTGGCTCGTTCCGAATATAAGCAAGAAGCAGGCGCGCTCGACTTTCGGCCATAAAAAACCTGATTGGGCATGAAGTTAGGAGGGTTTTATCCTCGCTGAAAATACATGACCGTTCGGGCTGAGCCTGTCGAAGCCGCAATGGGGGTCGTGCTCTGCTGCCATAGAAAACAAATCGCCGAGGCTTGGCTCATGCGCGGCTTCGACAGGCTCAGCCCGAACGGCTTACTTGATACTGTTGGCTGAACCTCGTCCTGATCAGAATAAAAAAAGCCCGCGCAGGGCGCGGGCTTAGGGATCGCTCGTGTTGCTCGGTTCAGGCTTGCTGTTTGAGTAGCAGGCCTTGCATCTTGTCCAGTGACCGGGCGATGGCCAGGGCTTCCTCGGAAGGCAGCTGGCGAATCAGTTCACCGGTGCTGGCATCAGTGACACGGACAACGGTTTTTGCGGTTGTTTCGTCGATCGAAAACTGCAGTTGTGGCGGCTCGGTCACGTTGATCATCTTTTCCATGTCGCGAACCGCTTCTTCCAGCGCTTTCCGGTCAGGCGCAGCAACAGGTGCAGTCTGGACAGCTGCCTTGGCCGTGGCGGCCGGGGCGGCGGTCTTGACTGCGGCAGCACTATTGCCTTGCACAACAACTGCTTGTGTGGCGACTGCGCTCTGCGATTGAATCTCCATGATTCGGCTCCTGAGGGTCATCAGGGAGAGGCGGTGTTCAGCCTCTCCCTATGGCTGCGCTAGTTTAGCCTTGCAGCAGGGTCAGGACGCTGTTCGGCATTGCGTTGGCCTGGGCCAGCATCGCCACACCCGCCTGTTGCAGGATCTGCGAGCGGGTCAGGTTTGCCGTTTCAGCCGCGAAGTCGGTATCCAGGATACGCGAGCGGGAGGCCGAGAGGTTTTCCGACGTCGTTTGCAGGTTGGCGATGGTGTTCTCGAAGCGGGTCTGGGTTGCACCGTAGCGGGCGCGTTGTCCGCTCAGGGCACTCAGGGCCGAATCGACGATCGACAGGGTCCGCAGCGAGGCATCGTAGCTGGAGACATCCAGTGCCGCGACCTTTTGCAGTTGGCCACCGTAGGTGCCGGCGCCGGCCTTGAACACGTCCGCAACCGTCGTGGTGACCGAGAATGACTTGTCGGAGTCGAGAATGACGCGGCCGGTGATACGGTTGCCGCCGTCCCACTTGGCGTCGGCGTTACCGGCAGCCAGGGTCACGCCCAGCGCGGATGCGGTGGTGGTGTCACCATCTAGCACGGCGATATCGGCGACGCTGACGCTGCCTACCGAGGCGGCGCTGTCGTTGGCAATACGCAGGTCGCGACCGGATTCGCTGGTCAGCTTGACGGCCCAGTCGCCGTTTTCGGTTTGCACAGCTTCAGCGGTAAAGCCGGTCTTGCCCGATTGATCATTGAAGGCCTGGACTGCAGCGTTCAGCTGGTCAGCCGAATTCACGGCGGCACCAGCAGTGTCGGTACCACCAACCTTGAACGAGATGGTGGTGAAATCGGTCGGGGTGGTGCTGGCGGTTTCAGTGGACAGCTGGAACGTATAGGTCTTGTTTTGCTTCAGTTCTGCGCCGTCCAGACCGCCGAGGACAACCTGAGTGATGGCCGAAGCGCTCACGCCGCTGTTGGTGCGGTTGATCGCGGCGGCGACGTCGGCAGCGCTGGAGCCAGAGCTGTACAGGACATCATAGCTGCCGTTAGCCGAGGTGATCTTGAATTGGCCGCTGGCGGTTGCGCCGGCAACAACAGAGGCGTCGCTGCCGCTGGCCTTGGCCAGCCAGGCGTCGCCGAGGCCCGTGGCACCCGCAGTGTTGGTGCTACCAACGGTCATGTCACCCACACCGCCGGACTTGTAGGCGGCGATGCCGCCGATACGGTAGTTGCCGTAGGCGTTGGTCTGGTAGTTGCCGGAGTTGACCAGAATGGTCTGGTTGGCATTGGCACCGACCTGGAAGGTGGCGGTGGTGAACGAGCCATCGAGCAGGTTCTGGCCGTTGAACTGGGTCGTGGTGGAAATGCGCTGCAGTTCCTGGGTCAGCTGCTGAACTTCGGCGTTCAGTGCGGAACGGTCACCGGCGCTGTTGGAGGCGTTGGCGGACTGGACAGCCAGTTCGCGGATACGCTGCAGAATGTCGGTCGAGGTGGCCAGTGCGCCTTCAGCGGTCTGGGCCAGCGAGATACCGTCGTTGGCGTTACGACTTGCTTGGCTAAGGCCGCGGATTTGCGAGGTGAAGCGCGAGGAGATGGCGAGGCCGGCGGCGTCGTCCTTGGCGCTGTTGATGCGCAGGCCGGTCGACAGACGCTGAATGGCGGTCTGCATCGAGTTCTGCGTACCGTTGAGGTTACGTTGCGCGTTCAGCGAGGCAACGTTGGTATTAATTACTTGAGGCATGGTGGCTCTCCTGTTGAATAACCGCTGCTATCAAAAACGACCGTTTGTCGGTCTTGCCTTAAGGCAGCGGCGAAAAATTCCGCTGTCACATGTCCATTAGCGGCCATACTCCGAAAAACTTTAGAACCTTTTGCGGGTTTTATTGATTCCCGCCCAAAATCCGGTTTTTGCGTGATGCTGCCTGGGACAGATGAGATATCGGCGGCGCCAGACGAAACTTGAAATCAAGTGTTTTCTATGAAAAAAACAAAATCAATTGATGTTTTTAATGGTGATGCGGACGGGCTGTGTGCGCTGATGCAGTGGCGCCAGGTATTCCCGGCGCAGGCCGAGCTGCTGAGCGGGGTCAAACGCGACAACGCCCTGTTGCGGCGGGTGGCGCACGGTGCCGACACCGAACTGCTGGTGCTGGACATCAATTTCGAGAACAACCGGGCCGATGTGGCGCGCCTGCTCGCCGACGGCGCCCGCATCCGCTATTTCGACCATCACCATCCGGGTGAACGGCTGCAACATCCTGCCCTCACCTTGACGGTCGATGAGTCGCCCCTGACCTGTACCAGCCTGCTGGTTCATCAGGCCCTGGGGGGGCGGCAGCCGGCCTGGGCGGTCACCGGTGCCTATGGCGACAATCTGCCGGCGGTGGCCAGCCGTCTCGCCGAGCAGTCGGGTTTTGATGGCACGCAGGCCGCCACGCTGCGCGAACTGGGCGAGTTGCTCAACTACAACGCTTACGGCAGCTCGCTGGCGGATCTGCATTTTGATCCCGTGGTCCTGTATGCCGCCTTGCAGGCCCATGGCGACCCTTTCGCTTTCGCTGCGGCGGCCGAGGCCTATCTGCAGTTGAGAGAGGGCTATCGGGCGGACATGGCGGCCGCTGCGGCAATGGTTCCCGACAGCCGGAGCGCCGCGCATGCCATTTATATACTGCCGGATCAGCCCTGGGCGCGGCGGGTCATCGGCGTATGGGCCAACGCGCTGTCGCAGGCGGCACCGGCACAGGCCCATCTGATTTTCTGCCCCGATGGCACGGGCACGGTGACGGCCAGCGTACGCGCCCCGCAGTCACGGCCGCGCGGTGCCGGCAGCTTCTGCCGGCAATTTGCGGGCGGCGGCGGCCGCGAGGCGGCGGGCGGGATTACCGGCCTGGCCGAAGCGGATATTGCCGCTGTCAGCGCCCGCTTTTGCGCCGCCTTTGCTGTCGATTCAGCGACAGATTGAGCATGCGCGGGTCGGACACGTCGGCCGAAAGCACTGAATTCGCTGCTGCTCGGCTATATTGTGCGCAATTCGCACTGCAAGGTCTTCCATGAGCCCAAATTCCGCCACAACGGCCCCGAGCGCAGCCAGCCGTGCCAGCGCCAAGGACACTTCGGCGCACCGTCTTGGCCTCGCTGAACTGATTGATGCGCTGCTCGAGGACCAGATGATCGAGCCGGATGCAGCAGTCCAGTTCAAGCACGAGCGACGTCACTACAAGGGTGCGACGCATCCGCTGGTCCTGATTGCCGAGCAGCGCTGGAAGTCGCTCAAGCCGCCGCATCGCGTGCTCGACGTCGACAGCCTGACGCAGTGGATGGCGGGCTGGGCCGGCCTCGACTACGTGCATATCGATCCGCTCAAGACCAATTTCGCGGCGGTCACCGAGGTGATGAGCAGTGCCTACGCCACCCGCTTCGGCATCCTGCCTGTCGAGGTGAAGCCGCACGAGGTTGTCATCGCTACCGCCGAGCCTTTCATGCGCGAGTGGGAGGCCGAGCTGCAGCCCATCATCCGCAAGGCTATCAAGGTGGTGCTGGCCAACCCGAATGACATTTCGCGCTTCCAGGTCGAGTTCTACAACCTGGCGCGCTCGGTCAAGGGGGCCATGAAGTCGGGTGAGGGCAATGCCGGCGCCAGCAACTTCGAGCAACTGGTGGAGCTCGGCAACAGCAACCGCCAGTTCGATGCCAACGACCAGCACATCGTGCGCATTGTCGACTGGTTGTGGCAATACGCTTTCGATCAGCGCGCCAGCGACATCCACATCGAGCCGCGCCGCGAGCTCGGCATCGTGCGCTTTCGCATCGACGGCGTGCTGCATCAGGTCTACCAGATTCCCAAGACCGTGCTGAATGCCATGACCAGCCGCATCAAGATCCTCGGCCGCATGGATGTGGTCGAGAAGCGGCGTCCGCAGGATGGCCGCATCAAGACCAAGATGCCGGACGGGCTGGAAGTCGAGTTGCGCCTGTCCACCATTCCTACCGCCTTCGGCGAAAAGCTGGTGATGCGTATCTTCGACCCCGAAGTGCTGGTGCGCGACTTTGCCGATCTCGGCTTCTCGCCCGAGGACAAGGGGCGCTGGGATGGCATGACCGCCAAGCCGAACGGCATCATCCTCGTGACCGGCCCGACCGGCTCGGGCAAGACCACGACGCTGTACACCACGCTCAAGCAGCTGGCGACTGACGAAGTGAATGTCTGTACGCTGGAAGACCCGATCGAAATGGTCGAGGCTTCCTTCAACCAGGTGCAGGTGCAGGCAGATATCGGCGTGACCTTCGCCGCCGGCGTGCGCGCCCTGATGCGGCAGGACCCGGACATCATCATGGTGGGCGAAATCCGCGATCTGGAAACGGCGGAAATGGCGATTCAGGCGGCGCTGACCGGCCACCTGGTCCTGTCCACCCTGCATACCAACGATGCGGCCTCGGCGGTCACGCGCATGCTGGATCTCGGCGTGCCGGCCTATCTGATCAATGCCACCGTGCTCGGCGTCATGGCGCAACGTCTGGTGCGTACGCTGTGTCCCGCCTGCAAGGCCGCGCATCCGATCCGGCCCGAGGAAGAGGCTGCCTGGAATGAACTGGTATCGCCCTGGAAGGCCAAGGCACCTGCCCAAATCCATTACCCCGTCGGCTGCCTGGATTGCCGCATGACCGGCTATCAGGGGCGGGTCGGCTTGTATGAAATCCTGCTCATGACGCCGGAGTTCAAGAAGCTGCTGGCCGCGCACGGTGATCTGCTCGATCTTCGCGAACAGGCCATCCGCGAGGGTACCAAGCCCTTGCGCATCTCCGGCGCCATGAAGGTGGCGGCCGGCCTGACGACGATGGAAGAAGTGCTCAAGGTCGCCCCGCCGGGTTGATGCGTTGAGCTCTCAATTCTGCTCAGGCATGGCGTTGATCGAAAATGCCCGACAAACCGTTCGGGCTGAGCTTGTCGAAGCCTCGCGAAGAATATGCCCAGCGGCTTCTCGTTTCCAGATGCGGTGATTATTGCGGCTTCGACAGGCTCAGCCTGAACGGGCGTGTCTTCGCCCTTGCAGGTCAATAGCGGTAGGTGCTGCCCGCGTAGCTGTCCACGAAAGGCGGTAGGCGCCCGACCAGGGCTTCCAGCATTTCCAGTTCCGCATCGCTGTGATTGATCACGCCGGCGCCCACCATGCTGCGCGGCATGGCCGGATCGTTGTGTATCCAGTGCGGCTTGTCGTGGTGCCGGGCGGTGATGATTTCCTTCTGCGCCGGCGCTGCGCTCGGCGTCACTTCGGCCGTGCCGTAGCACAGGCAGAAATAGGTTTTTGCTCCGCTGCCTTCGCCCTCCGCCTCGATATAGCAGCCGGTGCCGCGTATGCCGATGGTGGCGGTGGGCACGTTGATCTGCTTGTCGCCGCGTCCGAACACCGAGAGCAGCTTGCCGCTGATGATGCGCAGCACGTCCTTGGCGAAGGTGACCGAGGACGACTCGCGCTGCAGATAGGCGTCCTGCCCGATCACATAGATGGCTTCCGCGCCCTTGCCGGTGACGACGGTGTCGCCGGGCTTGACCTGGGTACCGACAGTCGCGCTTTGTCCATTCACGCGCACATCGCCGCTGAGCTTGCGCATGCCCTGCTGCTGCGGATCGTTGCCGCGCGCCAGGGCTTCCGCGATCAGGCCGCTCAGTCCGGCCGCCGGCAGCAGTACGGCACTGTGTTGCAGGAAACGGCGGCGCGCTGTCTTCATTGTTTTCTCCTGAGCTCCTGCATCGCGGCGGTGAGGCCTTCCAGGGTGAGCGGAAACATGCGCCCCTGCATGAGTTCCTGCATGATGCCTATGGAGCGTGTGTATTGCCACATTTTTTCTGCTTCCGGATTCAGCCAGACGGCATGCGGGTAGGTGGCGAGCAGGCGCGCCATCCATGTCTGTCCCGATTCCGGATTGTTGTATTCGACGCTGCCGTTGGCATGCAGGATTTCGCTCGGCGCCATGCTGGCATCGCCGACGATGATGAGCTTGTAGTCGCTGCCGTACTTGTGCAGCACGTCGTAGAGCGGGATCGCCTCGGTACGACGCCGGCGATTGTTGCGCCAGACGTGGTCGTAGATGCAGTTGTGGAAGTAGAAATATTCGAGGTGCTTGAACTCGACGCGGGCCGCGGAAAACAGCTCTTCACACTGCTCGATGTGGTCGTCCATGGAGCCGCCGACATCGAAGAACAGCAGCACCTTGATCGCGTTGTGCCGCTCCGGCCGCATCTTCAGATCCAGCCAGCCGGCATTGCGCGCCGTGCTGGTGATGGTGCCTTCAAGGTCAAGCTCGTCCGCTGCACCGCTGCGCGCAAACTTGCGCAACTGCTTCAGGGCCACCTTGATATTGCGCGTGCCCAGTTCCACCGTATCGTCGAGGTTGCGAAACTCGCGTTGTTCCCAGACCTTGACCGCAGTGCGGTGGCCGGCGGATTCACCGCCGATGCGTATGCCTTCCGGGTGATAACCGCTGTGGCCGAAGGGGCTGGAGCCGCCGGTGCCTATCCACTTGTTGCCGCCCTGATGGCGCCCCTTCTGTTCTTCGAGACGCTTGCTGAACTCCTCCAGCAGCCTGTCCAGCCCCATTCTTTCGAGCGCGGCCCTGGCTTCCTCGCTCAGGTAGCGACTGCTGATGTACTTGAGCCAGTCCTCGGGGATGGCGTCCGCCAGGCCGGGCAGCGCCTCCAGCCCCTTGAAGTATTCGCCGAAGGCGAGGTCGAAGCGATCGTAGTGCTTTTCGTCCTTGATCAGGCAGGTGCGCGCCAGCACATGGAAGTCGTCGATGCTGTAGTTGGACAGCCCGGCCTGCATGGCTTCGAGCAGGGTCAGGAACTCCCGCGTCGAGACCGGCAGTTGCTTGTCGCGCAGGTGCAGAAAGAAGTCGATCAGCACCGCTGCTGGCCTTATTTTCCGGCGCGGCTCATGAAGGCAAGGCGCTCGAACAGATGCACGTCCTGCTCATTCTTGAGCAGGGCGCCGGCCAGTGGCGGGATGATGGTGCGGCGGTCTGCACTGCGCAGGGCTTCGACCGGAATGTCCTCGGCCACCATGAGCTTCAACCAGTCGATCAGTTCCGAGGTCGAGGGTTTCTTCTTCAGCCCGGGTACCTGGCGAATGTCGAAGAACACTTCAAGCGCTTCGCGCAGCAGCTCCTGCTTGAGCTTGGGGAAGTGCACATCGACGATGCGCGCCATGGTTTCGCGGTCAGGGAAACTGATGTAGTGAAAGAAGCAGCGGCGCAGGAAGGCATCCGGCAGCTCCTTCTCGTTGTTCGAGGTGATGATGATCAGTGGCCTGTGCTTCGCCGTGATGAGTTCATGCGTCTCGTAACAATAGAACTCCATGCGGTCGAGTTCGCGCAGGAGATCGTTGGGAAACTCGATGTCGGCCTTGTCGATCTCGTCGATCAGCACCACTCCCTGCTGCTCGGACTCGAAGGCTTCCCACAGCGGACCCTTGACAATGTAGTTGCGGATGTCCCGGACGCGATCGTCACCCAGCTGCGAGTCGCGCAGGCGCGAAACGGCGTCGTATTCATAGAGCCCCTGCTGCGCCTTGGTCGTGGACTTGATGTGCCACTGGAACAGTGGTTTGCCCAGCGCGACGGCGACCTCTTCCGCCAACAGGGTCTTGCCGGTGCCCGGCTCGCCCTTGATCAGCAGGGGGCGCTGCAGCGTGATGGCGGCGTTGACCGCCAGCATCAGATCCGGTGTGGCAACGTAGCTGGAGCTTCCTTCGAAACGCATGGCGAGTCCTCGGGCTGGGTGATGCTCAAGTCTTGTTTATAGCTTCATCCGCACGCATTCGACATAGGCGGCGCTGTCCGGCGGCAGGCCTTCGCGCTGGGCCTTCCACATGACTTCACCGAGGCAGTCGAGTACGTCGTGAAAGGCGTCGTGCTGGTTGCCGTGCTTGTCGCAGAGCTTGGTGAAGGCGTCGCGCAGGCCCGGCGGCTGGTCGATCTGCAACTGTTCGTAGATCGCCAGATGCATGGACAGGTGCAGGAAGGGATTGGTTTCTCCGTCAGCCGGCGTCCATTCGCGCGTCAGTGCGTCCGGGGCCTCGAGCAGGGCGTGGTATTCCGGGTGCCATTTGACGAAGGTCGAGGCCTGCATTTCCAGCGGTGTCTGCGGAACGCCTTCGCGCTCCTTCTTCCATGCGTCGATGAAGAAGGCGCGAACCTGGTCGCGGGTGGGATTGAATAGGCTCATAAGTTTCACCACAGAGACACAGAGGCATAGAGAAAGACAAACATGAGCCTTTCTCTGCCGGTTTTTCTCTGTGTCTCTGTGCCTCTGTGGTTCATAGGTTTTTGTCTTTAAACTCGCACAGGTCGTTGATCACGCAGCGAAAGCATTCCGGCGTGCGCGCCTTGCAGACATAGCGGCCGTGCAGGATCATCAGGTGGTGGGCATCAATGATGAAATCTTTCGGCACCACTTTCACCAGCTTGTCTTCGACCGCACGGACATCCTTACCGGGCGCGATTTTCGTCCGGTTGGCAAAGCGGAAGATATGGGTGTCTACCGCAATCGTCGGTTCGCCGAAGATGGTGTTGAGAATGACGTTCGCCGTCTTGCGGCCGACGCCGGGCAGCGCCTCGAGGGCTTCCCTGTCGTTGGGCACTTCGCTGTTGTGATGCTCGATCAGCAACTCGGACAAGGCCAGCACATTCTTCGCCTTGGTGCGAAACAAACCGATGGTCTTGACCGCCTCGGTAATGCCGTCCAGCCCGAGCTTGACCATCTTCTCCGGCGTCGGCGCCTTCTTGAACAGCGGCCGCGTTGCGATATTCACGCCCTTGTCCGTTGCCTGCGCCGAGAGGACGACGGCGACCAGCAGCTGGTAGGGTGTTTCATACTCCAGCTCGGTTTCCGGCTTGGGGATGGATTTGGCGAGACGCTTGAATATCTCGTGACGGATTTCTGCGTTCATCGGGTGGCTCAGGCGTTTTCGTTCTTCTTGCGGCGCGCTTCAATGGCCTCGATTTCCGCCCGGGTGGCGTCGCTGAGATTGTCGGTGTTCTGCGGCTTGCTGGCCTCGCGTTGCTGGCGTGCGCGCTCCATGGCTGCGGCAATCAGTGCGCGCTTGGCGTCCAGCGGCATGAGCGCAGCAGGCGCGTCGGACGAAGGCGGGGCAGCGGCTACGTCGGCGTCAGCCGGTTTGGCTGCGTCGCCTGCGCGACTGCGCCTGTTTTCCCGTTCGTGCTTGTCCCTGTCCAGACGGTAGAGATGGATTTCGTGCTGTTCGCGCCACTGGGCGTTGCGGTCGCGCGCCAGCTCTTCGGCGGGAAGCGCTTGCATGCTGATGCAATCGACAGGGCAGGGTGCGACGCAGAGATCGCAGCCGGAACAGAGGTCGGCGACGATGGTGTGCATCAGCTTGGCTGCGCCAACGATGGCATCGACCGGGCAGGCCTGGATGCAGAGCGTGCAGCCGATGCAGACGGGTTCGTCGATGACCGCCACCATGCGCGGCTGCTCGACCCCGTGGACAGGATTCAGCGGCTTGTAGGGCTTGTCGAGGAGCTCTGCCAGCAGGTGAATGCCGTGGTCGCCGCCGGGCGGGCACTGGTTGATATCGGCCTCGCCGCGCGCAATGGCCTCGGCATAGGGGCGACAGCCGTCGTAGCCGCATTTCGTGCATTGCGTTTGCGGCAGGACTGCGTCGATTTTTTCGATCAGCCGTTCTGCCTCGGTCCGAGGCGCCGGATGAAGGCGAAAAACGGGGTAAGTACTGCTCATCAGGGTAGCGCTCTTGATTGGCGAATGCCGCAATTTTCCGCCAAATCGGGATGCGGCGGGCGTTTATCTGCCGCGCAGGACGCTGGCGAAGGCGATCAGCGACAGCAGCAGCAGGCCGCTGAAGGCCAGCAGCGACCAGTCGGCGATGGCGAGGCCCAGAAACTTCCAGCCGGCTTCCGAACACAGGCCGGTGGCCTCGAAGAGCAGGGGGACCTTCTCGCCGGCCCAATAGACGAACTCTTCCCACCAGGGCGCATTGGCGGTGCAGCTGATATCGGTGGCAAAGCGCTGCAACCAGACCTGGTAGCCGGCGATAAAGGCGCCGAGCCCTGCCAGCCCGCTATTGCCGAGCGCGACCAGTCCCTGCGAAAGGCGGCAGCGCGACAGGCAAAGACCGACCAAGGCGGATGCTGCCAGTGCCAGATACACCATGCGCTGCAAAATGCACAGCGGGCAGGCCGCCAGATTGAGTGTCTTGGCCAGGTACAAGCCACCGCCCACCAGACCGGCACCGGTCAGGAAAGTGAGGGCAAAGATGCGTGTGGGCGTGAGCAGTTTCATGCCAACCATTCTATGCGGCTTGTGATCCGAACGTTTTCAGAAAGCGTAACAGCTCGGTGGAGGTTGCCCCGCCCCATGTGGGGCGGGGTATGGGGTGGGGAGAGCTGAGCTGCGATTTTGCAGGCCAGCTTAGCTGGCCTGCAAAATCATGCCCGCACCCACCGTATTATTGGTGGCCTCATCAATCACGATGAAGGCGCCGGTGGCACGGTTTTCGGTATAGGGATCGATGGCCAGCGGCTGGGCCAGCTTGATCGTTACCTTGGCGATATCGTTCACGGCCAGTTTGTCGGCGCCCTGCTTTTCCAGCGTGTTGATGTCGAGGCGGTATTCGATGCCGGACAGAATGGCCTTGGATTCGCGGGTGGTGTGGCGCACCACATACTTGCGTGCACGGTCCAGCGGCGTTTCCGACAGCCAGCACAGCATCGCATCGATCTGCTTGGTGACAGCGGGGGCTTCGTCGGTTTTAACAATCATGTCGCCACGAGAAATATCGATCTCGTTTTCAAGCAGGATGGTCACGGACTGGTCGGCATGAGCTTCCGGCAGGGACTGGCCGTAGATCTGGATGTCCGCAACCTTGCTGGTGGCGCCCGATGGCAGCACGGTAATCGCGTCACCCTTGGCGATGACGCCGGAGGAGACGCGGCCCATGAAGCCGCGATAGTCGTGCAGTTCCGGATTGGCCGAATCGTGCGGACGGCACACGAACTGCACCGGGAAGCGGAAGCGTTCGTCGCGATCCGCATGCGCGCACGGGGCTTCTTCCAGGATTTCCAGCAGCGTCGGACCGTCGTACCAGTCCAGCTTCTCGCCACGGTCCACGATCATGTCGCCATTGAGCGCCGACATGGGGATGAAGCGCACATCCTTGAGACCGATCTGCTGGGCGAAGGCGAGGTAGTCGGCCTTGATCTTCTCGAAGGTGGCCTGGTCGTAGTCGACCAGGTCCATCTTGTTGATGGCGACCAGCAGATGCGGTATGCCGACCAGATTGGCGAGGTAGGAGTGGCGGCGCGTCTGGGTCAGCATGCCCTTGCGCGCATCGATGAGGATGATGGCCAGATTTGCGGTCGAGGCGGCGGTCACCATATTGCGGGTGTACTGCTCGTGGCCCGGCGCGTCGGCGATGATGTACTTGCGCGTGCCGGTGCTGTAGTAGCGGTAGGCGACGTCGATGGTGATGCCCTGTTCGCGCTCGGCTTGCAGGCCGTCGGTGAGCAGCGACAGGTCCACGGCTTCCATGCCGCGCTTCTTCGAGGTGCGCTCGATGGCGTTGAGCGTATCGACCAGAATCGTTTTGGTGTCGAACAGCAGGCGGCCGATCAGCGTGCTCTTGCCGTCATCGACGCTACCGCAGGTGAGGAAGCGCAGTACGCCGTGATCTTGAATTTCGTTGGCACCCATTAGAAATACCCTTCCTTCTTGCGTTGTTCCATTGAGGCTTCCGAGGTCTGGTCGTCAAGACGCGTCTGGCCGCGTTCGGTCACGGTGGTGGCCGCGGTTTCTTCAATGATCTGGCGAATGCTGCTGGCATCGGATTCGACCGGCGCCGTGCAGGTGATGTCGCCGACGGTGCGGAAACGCACGACCATGGTTTCGGCCACGTCGCCGTCCTTGAGCGGGGTCACCTCGGTGACCGGTTGCAGCAGGCCGTTCTTCCTGACGATCTGGCGCTGGTGCGCAAAGTAGATCGACGGCAGCTCCAGACCTTCGCGCTCGATGTATTGCCACACGTCGAGCTCGGTCCAGTTCGAGATCGGGAAGGCGCGGATGTTTTCGCCCTTGAAGGCGCGTGCGTTGTACAGGTCCCAGAGTTCCGGCCGCTGGTTCTTCGGGTCCCACTGACCGAATTCGTCGCGGAAGGAGAAGATGCGTTCCTTGGCGCGGGCCTTTTCTTCATCGCGACGGGCGCCGCCGATACAGGCGTCGAATTCGAATTCGGCAATGGTTTCGAGCAGGGTCACCGACTGATGCTTGTTGCGCGGCTCCAGCGGCGACTTAAGCACCACGGTACCGCGCTTCATGGAGTCTTCGACCGAGCGCACGATCAAGCGCTCGCCGAGTTCGGCGGCACGCTTGTCGCGGAAGTCGGTGACTTCCTTGTAGTTGTGGCCGGTGTCGATATGCACCAGCGGGAAGGGGAACTTGCCCGGACGGAAGGCCTTTTCGGCGAGACGCAGCAGGCAGATCGAATCCTTGCCACCCGAGAAGAGCAGGGCCGGGTTTGCGCACTGGCCTGCGACTTCGCGCATGATGTGGATGGCTTCGGCTTCGAGCCAGTCGAGATGGGAAAGCGTTTTGCTCATAGTCTTCATTTTCAAGAATCTTCACCACAGAGGCACAGAGACACAGAGGAAGGCAAAGCGAAAACTCGGGTTTTCTCCGTGCCTCTGTGTCTCTGTGGTTCAAGCTTTTTTAAGGTGCAGGCCGCACTCTTTCAGTTCGGGCGATTCCCACCACCAGCGGCCCGAACGTATGTCCTCGCCCGGTGTCACCGAGCGGGTACATGGCGCACAGCCGATGCTGGGGTAGAACTTGTCGTGCAGCGCGTTGTACGGCACGTCGTACTGGGCGATATAGGCCCACACATCCTTCTCGCTCCAGTCGGCGAGCGGGTTGAACTTCTCCAGGCCGTTGGCACTGTCCTTCTCGTGCAGCGGCAGGCCAGTACGCGTTGCCGCCTGTTCTGCGCGCAGGCCGGTCACCCAGGCCTTCTTGCCGGCCAGGGCACGGCCCAGCGGCTCGACCTTGCGCACGTAGCAGCAGCCCTTGCGCAGGTCGACGGACTCGTAGAAGGCATTGATACCCTTGGTCCGCACATATTCCTCGACCAGATCATGCCTGGGGTAGAAAACCTTGAGCGTGGTGCCGTAGCGTTTTTCCACGGCGGCCAGCAGGTCGTAGGTTTCGATGGGCAGGCGGCCGGTGTCGAGCAGAAAAATCTCGAGCGCGATCTTCTCGCGCAGGATCATGTCCGTCAGCACCATGTCCTCGGCCCCCAGGCTGTTGGCGAAGGTGGCGGGCGCGTAATCGCCGGCCACCTGGCGCAGCAGGGCGAGCGCCGCCTCGACCTTTTCAGGCGGCAGTGAATGATCCCTGGCTTTGAGTCTTGCGTCCGGCATGGCTTGCTCAGGCGGCGCGGCCGCGGCGACGGAACAGGGGCAGCGGTTCATCCACTGCAGCCTGATAGGTTTCGGAGAAGTCGTTGAGCGCCTTGAGTGCGTCCTCGATGTCCTTGCCTTCACGAATCGCATACGCATCGAAGCCGACGCGGTTCAGGTAGAAGAGCTGATCCCTCAGTACCTCGCCGATGGCGCGCAACTCGCCGCGCCAGCCGAAGCGGGTGCGCAGCAGGGCAGCGGTGGAGTAGCCGCGACCGTCGGCGAACTGCGGGAAGTCGATGGCGACGAGCTGCAGATTGGCGAGATCGGTGGCGATGTCCTGGGCCAGCTCGTCCGGCGCTAGCCACACGCCGCGTTGCGGCCGGGCCAGCAGTTCGGCCTTGCGTGCCTGCCATACGGCCAGCGGAACAATCAGATTGCCGGCCGGCAGTGCCACGCTCTCGGCGCTCTCGCCTTCAGCGAGGCGAAGCAGCGTCCAGCCATCGTCGATGATGCTGCTGTGCTTGATAATCTTAGCCATTGGCAACAGCCCTTTCCTTGCCGGCATTCTTGTTGGCATACACCCGCTCCTTGAAGGGGCCGATGCCGAGACGATGCACGGTATCCACGAAGCGCTCGTCCTCGCTTTCACGGTTGTCGATATAGGTTTCAATCAGCGTGCTGATCACGTCCGGAATCTCGGCGGCGGCAAACGAGGGGCCGATCACGTCGCCGAGATGGGCGTTGTAGCCCTGGCGACCGCCGATCGAGACCTGGTACCACTCGGCACCGTTCTTGTCGACGCCGAGGATGCCGATGTTGCCGACGTGATGGTGTCCGCAGGCATTCATGCAGCCGGAGATATTGAGGTCGAGCTCGCCGATGTCATGCAGGTAGTCGAGATCGTCGAAGCGTTCCTGGATCGCGGTGGCGATCGGAATCGACTTGGCGTTGGCCAGCGAGCAGAAATCGCCGCCCGGGCAGCAGATGATGTCCTGCAGCAGGCCGACGGTGGGCGAGGCGAGGCTGTGGGCGCGGGCTTCCAGCCACAGCTCATGCAGGCGCGACTTCTCGACGTCGGCCAGGATGATGTTCTGTTCGTGCGAGGTACGCAGTTCGCCGAAGCTGTACTTGTCGGCCAGATCGGCGACGAAGTTCATCTGCGCGCTGGTGATGTCGCCCGGCGCGGTTTTGGGGTCCTTCAGCGACAGCGTCACGGCGGCGTAGCCCGGCTTCTTGTGGCCATGCACGTTGCGTTCGAGCCAGCGCGTGAAGGCCTTGTCGTTCTTCTCGACCGCCAGCGCTTCCAGCGACAGGTCATCCAGCTGTTTCCAGGCCGGATCGGTGAAGTGCTGCTGGATGCGTTCGACTTCGGCTTCGGTCAGGGTGGCGGCGCCATCCTTGACGTAGGCCCATTCGTTCTCGACCTGGCGGCGGAATTCCTCGATGCCCAGCGCCTTGACCAGGATTTTGATACGCGCCTTGTACTTGTTGTCGCGGCGGCCGTGCAGGTTGTACACGCGCAGGATGCATTCGAGATAGGTAATCAGGTGCTGCCAGGGCAGGAAGTCCTTGATCACCACGCCGACAATGGGCGTGCGGCCGAGGCCGCCGCCGACGATGACGCGAAAACCGATATTGCCGTCGCCATCCTTGAGCACGTCGAGGCCGATGTCATGCACGCGGGTGGCGGCACGGTCGGTGTCGGCCGCGTTCACGGCGATCTTGAACTTGCGCGGCAGGTAGGCGAACTCCGGGTGGAAGGTCGACCACTGGCGCAGGATCTCGCACCAGGGGCGCGGATCGGTGAGTTCGTCGGGCGAGACGCCGGCGAACTGGTCACTGGTCACGTTGCGGATGCAGTTGCCCGAAGTCTGGATCGCGTGCATCTCGACCTTGGCCAGCTCGGCCAGGATTTCCGGCACGTCCTCGAGCTTGGGCCAGTTCAGCTGCAGGTTCTGGCGTGTGCTGATGTGGCCGTAGCCGCGGTCGTACTTCGCGGCGATGTCGGAGAGTGCGCGCAGCTGCCGGGAAGAGAGCAGGCCGTAGGGAATGGCGATGCGCAGCATCGGCGCATAGCGCTGGATGTAGAGGCCGTTCTGCAGGCGCAGCGGACGATATTCGTCCTCGGACAGGGTGCCGGCCAGATAGCGATGGGTCTGATCGCGGAACTGCTTCACGCGGTCGTCGACAATGGCCTGGTCGTAATGGTCGTAGCGGTACATAGAAGAGCCTTAGGGGTGTTCTCTATCTGTTCTGTTTAGTCGCGGAAGCAAAACAAGGTTTTCGGTCTTCCTAATTTGCAAGCAGCTTGCTGCCGGTGAACAGCAGGATGGCGGCAAGGCTGGGGCGCAGCACTTTTTCCGGAATGCGGACGGCCAGATGGCTGCCGAGATAAATGCCGGGCAGGGAGCCGATCAGCAGCGCGCCCAGCAATTTAAAATCCACACTGCCCATGAACCAGTGGCCGATGCCCGCGACCAGGGTCAGGGGCACGGCATGGGCAATATCCGAACCCACGATTTTAACCGTTGGCAGCGTCGGATACAAAAACAGCAAGGCAGTGACGCCCAGCGCGCCCGCGCCCACGGAAGACAGGGATACGAGCACGCCGAGGATGAGGCCGGTGAGCACGGTCAGGCGGTCGGTCGCCTTCTGGCTGCGGGGCGCACGATTGCGCGATTGCGCCCAGGCCAGCAGCCGGGTGCGGAAAATCAGCGAAAGTGCCGTCAGCAGCAGCGCAATGCCCAGCGCCACGGAAATGAGATGGGTCGAGTTGCCAAAGCCGCCCGGCGCGAAGAAGTGCACCAGCAGCAGGGTGATGACCGTGGCCGGCATGCTGCCGGCGGCGAGCAGGCCGGTGATTTTCCAGTCCACCGTGCCTTTGCGCGCATGTACCCAGGTGCCGCCGGATTTGGTGATGGCAGCGTAGAGCAGGTCGGTGCCCACGGCCTTGGCCGGGTGGATGCCGAACATCAGCACGAGCAGGGGGGTCATCAGCGAGCCGCCGCCGACACCGGTCAGGCCGACGATGGCGCCGACAATGAAACCTGCAACTGAATAGCCAAAATCCATGAGTAAGTACTCAGACCGCATTTTATGGGAAGGCGGATGGTACTGGACTCTGTTAGATTTTAAAAATACTTATAAAAAGGAAATATATAACTTTTGGTTCTTAGTGGCTGGGGGCTGGGGGCTGGGGGCTGGGGCTAGCGAGTTGCCTGTATGCAGTCGGCGATCAGGGCCGGGCCTTTGTAGATCATGCCCGAATAGATCTGGACCAGGCTGGCACCGGCATCCAGCTTGGCTTGGGCTTTGGCGCCGTCGATAATGCCGCCGGCGGCGATGATGGGCAGTTCGCCGTTCAGCGCCTTGGCCAGTGCCGCGACCACGGCTGTGGATTTCTCGAACACCGGCGCACCGGACAGGCCGCCGGCTTCATTGCCGTGCTGGAGGTGTTCGACGCCTTCGCGGCCGAGGGTGGTGTTGGTGGCAATCACGCCATCGATGCGGTGGCGGCGCAGTGCATCGGCGATATTCACGATCTGTGCAGGGTCGAGGTCGGGCGCGATCTTGAGCGTGATCGGTACATATCTGCCGTGCCGCTGGGTCAGCTCGGTCTGTCTCGCCTTCAATGCACCGAGCAGGGCATCCAGTTCGGATTCGCCTTGCAACTGGCGCAGATTCTTGGTGTTCGGCGAGGAGATATTGACCGTCACGTAGCTGGCGGCGCTGTAGACCTTGTCCAGACAGATCAGATAGTCGTCGGCGGCGTTCTCGATCGGCGTGTCAAAGTTCTTGCCGATATTGATGCCGAGCACGCCTTTGTATTTGCTCGCCGCAACATTGGCGAGCAGATTGTCCACGCCGTGATTGTTGAAACCCATGCGGTTGATGATGCCCATGGCCTCAGGCAGGCGGAACATGCGCGGCTTGGGATTGCCCGGTTGCGGACGCGGCGTGACGGTACCGATCTCGACAAAGCCGAACCCCAGCTTGCCCCAGGCCTCGATGCACTCGCCGTTCTTGTCGAGCCCGGCGGCCAGACCGACCGGATTGGGAAAGTCGATGCCCATCACATGGACAGGGCGGCCGCTGGATGCACAGGCAGGCATGAGTCCCTGCGTGCGGCGCAAGGTGTTCAGGGTGAATTCATGAGCGGTTTCCGCGTCGAGCGAAAACAGGAAAGGGCGGGCGAGGGCGTAGGGAAGCATCCGGCGATTTTAGAACCATTCACCACAGAGGCACAGAGACACCGAGAAAATCTCTTGCCAGATTGTGTTTCCTCTGTGCCTCTGTGGTTCAGGCTTTTTCAGGCACTAAATTTACCCACAAGCGGTCGGTGCCCGGTTCGTCGCTCAGGCGTTCGAGCGGGCGGAAGTTGGCCTTGTACGCCATCTTCTGGCTGTCGCGTATCCAGTAGCCCAGATACAGATAGGGCAGGTTCAGATGCTGGCATTGCGCGACCTGCCACAGGATGCCGAAAGTGCCGTAGCTGGCGTGTTCGATATCCGGATCGTAGAAGGTGTAGACGGACGAGAGGCCGTCCGAGAGCAGGTCGATGATGCTGACCATGCGCAGCACGCCGTCCTCGCGGAACTCGACCAGGCAGCTGTCGACATGGCTTTGCAGCAGAAACTGGGCGTACTGCTCGCGGCTGTCGCTGTCCATGCCGCCGCCGGAGTGACGGGCCGCCTGGTAGCGCTGGTAGAGCTGGTAGTGGTCCTCGCGGAAACCCAGGCCCATTTCGCGCGGCACGAGTGCCGCATGCTGCTTGAGCGAACGCCGCTGGCTGCGGTTGGGCTTGAAGTCGGCGACGCGTAGGCGCACCGGCACGCATTCGCGACAGGTGCCGCAGTGCGGACGATAGGTGAACACGCCGCTGCGGCGGAAGCCGGCCCGGACCAGTTCACCGTAGGTATCGTTGTCGATCAGGTGGGTCGGCGTGGCGACCTGCGAGCGCGCCACGCGGCCCGGCAGATAGGAGCAGCCGTAGGGCGCCGTGGCGTAGAAGTGCAGCAGCGGGAAGGGAGGGAGATCGCGCAGGTAGGCCATTTCAGGCTTCCTTGCGGAAATGTCCGCTCACGGTAGCGGCCGACCAGGGGCCGATTTCGCCTGCCTGGGGCACAAGCACAGCCAGCCGGGCAGCGAATTCACTGCGAGGGATGGGGCGAGCGCCGAGCGAGGCTAAGTGAGAGGTTTCCATCTGGCAATCAATTATGCCAAAACCTTTCTGTTGCAGCAGGACGCACAGATGGGCAAGCGCGATCTTGGAGGCGTCCTTGTGGCGCGAGAACATCGATTCGCCGAAGAAGGCGCGGCCAAGCGCAACCCCGTACAGGCCGCCGGCCAGTTGCCCGTCCATCCAGGTTTCGATGCTGTGCGCATAGCCGAGCTCATGCAGGCGCTGATAGGCGGCCTGAATCTCCGGCACGATCCAGGTGCCGCTCTGTCCGTCGTTCCGTGGCGCGGCGCAGCCGGCCATGACGTCGGCGAATGCGGTGTCGATGCGGATTTCGTAGGGACGGTTGCGCAGCACCTTGGCCAGCGAGCTGCGGATGATGATTTCGTCCGGCAGCAGCACCATGCGCGGGTCGGGGCTCCACCAGAGAATGGGGTCTCCCCTGGAAAACCAGGGAAAGATGCCTTGCGCGTAGGCGGCGAGCAGGCGCTCCGGAGAGAGGTCGCCGCCGGCGGCGAGCAGGCCGCTGGGGCCATCGGGTTCGCTGAGTGCCGATTCCAGCGGCGGAAAGACAGGCTCGGGCGGCAGCCAGGGAATCAAGGCTGGCCGGCTCGGAAGGTGACGACGTGATCGGCGTCGATGCGTATGCCGATGCGCTCGCCGATGGCATGGTTGTGGTGCGAGGGCACCAGCGACAGGACCTCGGCGCCCGAGGCGAGGCGCAGGGTGTAGATGAACTCGGCGCCGCGGAAGATGCGGTTGACCACCTCGGCCGTGAGTTCGCTGGCGTCGTCATGCACCACGTCGTCGGGCCGCAGCAGGATCTGCATGGGCGCAGGATCCTGGCAATCGATGGGGCTCAGGCTCTGCAGTACCCCTAGTTCCATTTCCACGGTGTGGCTGTCCAGGGCGCGACCCGGCAGGAAAGCGCCCTGGCCGATGAAGTCGGCAACGTAGCGGGTTTCCGGCTGGTGATAGAGGCGATAGGGGGCGTCCCATTGTTCGATGCGTCCTGCACGCATGACGCCGACCTTGTCCGCCACGGCGAAAGCCTCGTTCTGGTCGTGCGTCACGAGGATGGCCGTGGTGCCGCTCTGCTTGAGGATGTTGCGCACCTCCTGCGAGAGCCGCTCGCGCAGCTCCACGTCGAGATTGCTGAAGGGCTCGTCGAGCAGGAGCAGCCGTGGCCGGGGCGCGAGCGCGCGCGCCAGCGCCACGCGCTGCTGCTGGCCGCCGGAAATTTCGTGCGGGTAGCGCTTGCCGCGGCCGGCGAGTCCGATCAGTTCCAGCAGCTCATCGACGCGCGCAGCGCTTTCCGCGGCACTCGCGCCACGCAGGCCGAAGGCGATATTGCTGGCGATGTCCAGATGGGGGAACAGCGCATAGTCCTGAAACACCATGCCGATGCGGCGGCGTTCCGGCGGCATGTGCTGTCCCGGCGCGCTCAAAGTTATCCCGGCAACCTCGATGCGGCCGCCCTGGGCATGCTCGAAGCCGGCGATGCAGCGCAATACCGTGGTCTTGCCGCAGCCTGAACTGCCGAGCAGGCAGCCGATTTCGCCCTCGGCCAGTTGCAGCGAGAGGTTGTCGATCACGACCTGCTCGCCGTAGCGGTGCTGGAGGCCGGTGATTTGCAGGAGTGCGGCGGTATGGCTCACGTTGATTTGCTGACCGGGAGGTAAGTGGGAATCGCCCTCAATTATAATCCCCGGCTTAGCCTTCCCTCAGCGGAACACCTTGCGCCTGCCCACGACTCCCCTTGCTGCCCTGACTGCCGTGCTGATTGCAGCCCTGGTGGCGCTGCCGGTATTCGTGGTCGGCAGCAATCTTTTCTTCGGCGGTACCGGCGATACCTGGGCGCACCTGATGGCCACGGTGCTGCCTGAATACGTGGCCAATACCCTGTGGCTGTGTCTGGGCGTCGGCACCGGCGTGATGGCGGTGGGGGTCGGGGCGGCCTGGCTCACGGCCATGCACGACTTTCCCGGACGTCGCATCTTCGAGTGGGCGCTGGTGATTCCGCTGGCCATGCCGGCCTATGTCATGGCCTATACCTATACCGATCTGCTGCAGTTCGTCGGCCCGGTGCAGACCTGGCTGCGCGAGGTGTTCGGCTGGCACTACGGCGACTACTGGTTTCCGGATGTACGCAGCCTCGGCGGCGCGATCGTGCTTTTCATCTGCGTGCTCTATCCCTATGTATATCTGCTGGCACGCACCGTCTTTCTGGAGCGGGCCGGCTCGGCGCTGGAAGCCGCACGTTCGCTGGGCCTGTCGCCCTGGGCCAGTTTCTGGCGCGTGTCGATTCCGCTGGCACGGCCGGCGCTGGTGGCCGGCACGGCCCTGGCGTTGATGGAAACCCTGGCCGACTACGGCACCGTGGCCTATTTCGGCGTCAATACCTTTACCACCGGCATCTATCGCACCTGGTTTGCCTTGGGCGATCGGGTTGCCTCGGCGCAGCTGGCCGGTTGTCTGTTGAGTTTTGTCTTTCTGCTGCTGGCGCTGGAGCATTTCAGCCGCGGCCGGGCCCGCTTCGGTGCCGGTGCGGCGCGCAGCCGCAGCGTCGTGAGCCGCGCGCTCAAGGGGTGGCGCGGCTGGGCGGCGAGCGCTTTGTGTTTGCTGCCCTTGCTGGTCGGTTTTCTCTTGCCGGCCGGCATCCTGCTCGAGATGGCCTTGAGTGAGGGCGATGCGCAATTCGGGACGCGCTTCTTCATTCTTGCGCGCAACAGCGTGGTGCTGGCTTCGCTTACCGCGGTGCTGGCCATGTTGCTGGCAGTGGTCCTGGCCTACGCGGCGCGTTCACGGCGCAGCCGGATGCCGCGCTGGGCCAATCGCATCGTCAGCCTCGGTTATGCGGTACCGGGTTCGGTGATTGCCGTGGGCGTGCTGATACCGGTGACCCGCCTTGACCATGTGCTGGCCTCGACCTGGCAGGCGCTGACGGGCAGCAATCCTGGCCTGATCCTGACCGGCGGCATCGCTGCCCTGGTCTATGCCTACCTCGTGCGCTTCCTCGGCATGGCCCTGCAGACGGTGGAGGCGGGGCTGGTCAAGGTGACGCCGAACATGGACGATGCCGCGAAAAGCCTGGGCTGCAGCTCGGGCGAAACGCTGCGCCGCGTGCATCTGCCCATGCTGCGCGGCAGCCTGCTGACCGCCGGCCTGCTGGTATTCGTGGATGTGATGAAGGAGTTGCCCGCCACGCTGGTGATGCGTCCCTTCAATTTCGATACGCTGGCCACCCAGACCTATATTCTTGCCGCCGATGAGCGTCTGACCGAGGCATCGACGGCGGCACTGACCATTGTTGTCGTCGGCCTGCTGCCGTTGATTGCCCTGTCGAGGCAGATTGCCCGCAGTCGCCGCTGAGCGCCCGGGCAGTCAGGCGCGGCAAGGACCACCGCACATAAAAAAGGCCTCGCTCTTTTCAGGGAGCGAGGCCTTTTGCTGCAGCGGTTCAGGTTCAGCGATAACCGGAACGATCCGAGATCTTCTGTGCCACGGTGGCGTTCTTGGCCAGGGTAGCGACCGGCAGGGTGTCTTCCTTGAACTTGCCGAGTGATTCGAGAGCTTCATTCCTGGTCGCGGCGTTCGCGAGAACCGGCCACTCATTATTGCCTTCGGCAAAGTATTCCTGAGCCAGATCGGACACCAGGTACTCCATGAACTTCACGGCGGCTTCCTTGTGCGGCGCGGTCTTGAGCATGCCGCCGCCGGAGATGTTCACGTGCGTGCCGTAGCTCTTCTGGTTCGGCCAGACGATGCCGATGTTGTCCATGACCTTCTTGTCTTCTGGCTTGGCCGAGCGCAGCAGGCGCACCAGATAGTAGGTGTTGGACACCGCTACGCCGCATTCGCCGGCGCTGACGGCCTTGATCTGGTCGGTATCGCCGCCCTTGGGTGCGCGCGCGAAGTTGGCGACGATGCCCTTGGCCCACTCTTCGGTCCTGGCTTCGCCGTTATGTGCGACGAGTGCGGCCATCAGCGAGATGTTGTAGGGATGCGCGCCCGAACGCGAACACACCTTGCTCTTGAACCTGGGCGTGGCGAGGTCTTCGTAGTTCTGCACATCGGCAGCCGCGAACTGCGACTTGTTGTAGATGATGACGCGGGCGCGCTTGGAAAAGGCAAACCAGCTGTCGGAACGCAGATGCTTGGGAATGCGCGACTCCAGTACCTTGGATTTGACCGGCGCGAACAGGCCGAGCTGTTCCGCCTGTGCCAGACGCGAGGCATCGACGGTCAGGAAGACATCGGCCGGGCTGTTGGCACCTTCGTTCTTGATGCGCTCGAGCAGCTCTTCTTCCTTGCCCTCGATGCGGTTGATGGTGATGCCGGTGATGCGCGTAAAGTTGCTGTAGAGCGCTTCATCGGTCTGGTAGTGGCGGGCGGAATACAGGTTCAGCACCTTGTCTTCGGCCTGGACTGCGCCTGCCAGCGCGGTCAGGAGCAGGGTGCTCAGGGCGGTTCTCAGAATGGGCTTCATCATGGTCCTTCGGGTAGTGCCTGTTTAATGAAAGAAAGTCTGGCGCATTCTAAACGCTAACAATTCTCATGTGCAAGGAGTTTCAGGCGCAAAAAAACCAGCGCGCGGCTGGTTTTGTCGTGGCTACCTGCAGGCAGGCTTTATTCCATGCTGACGCGACGAGCGCCCTCGTAACGCTTGGCCCAGTATGCTTCGCGCATGCTTTCAATGCGCACCTTGCCGCCTGCACGTGGTGAGTGGATGAACTGGCCTTCACCCAGATAGATGCCGACATGGGAGAAGGTGCGGCGCATGGTGTTGAAGAACACCAGATCGCCCGGCTGCAGCTCGCTCTTCTTGATGGCTTCGCCTTCCTTGCTGATCTCGCGCGAGGTACGCGGGAGGATCAGGCCCATGCCTTCACGGAATACGTGACCGACAAAGCCGCTGCAGTCAAAGCCGGTTTCCGGCGAGGTTCCGCCGCGCTTGTAGCTGACGCCGATCAGACCCATGGCATCGTCCACCGCCGTCTGCAGTGACAGAGTGGCGCGACTCATCAGAGAGGATCCCTCGCGCGCCGGCACATCGGCAACGGCTTCGCCCGCCTGCACGGAGGCAGCGGAGAGGGCGAGCAGTGCGGAAAAAATGGCCGCAACAGGAGTGGGGTTAAAACGCATGGCCAGCAATATAACCGGAGAACTCCGTCAATGCAAACCGCCACTTTTCGCCGAAAGTTTGCAGAAGTTCTTCCACACCGCAGAAAAATCTCCTATAATGATCGTCTTTGCAGGCGCGTAGCTCAGCTGGTTAGAGCACCACCTTGACATGGTGGGGGTCGTTGGTTCGAGTCCAATCGCGCCTACCAGAATCCTGGTAGGACGTTTTCAAAACCGGTTTTTGAAAACGTTAACCCTAGAGGGAGTAATCGGAATGACCCGAACTCGAACTTTCACCGCAGCGTAAAACGCCCGGGTAGAGTTCGGCTCGTTCAGTTCCCTCTGAATAAAAAGTGCGGCTCACCCCCGCACTTTTTTTTCGTCCATCGTTTCCACGCACAAAGAAATTCCTAAAGGTCCGCATATGCCCGCGATTCGTTTGCCCGATGGTTCCGAACGTCGCTTTGACCAAGCCGTCACCGTTGCCGATGTGGCCGCCGCTATCGGCCCCGGCCTTGCCAAGGCTGCCATTGCCGGCAAGGTGGATGGCAAGGTGGTCGATACCTCCTTCCGTATCGAAAACGATGCGGACTTGGCCATCATCACCGACAAGGATCCTGAAGGCCTCGACACCATCCGCCACTCGACCGCTCACTTGCTGGCCTATGCCGTCAAGGAACTTTTCCCGGAGGCGCAGGTGACCATCGGTCCGGTCATCGAAAACGGCTTCTATTACGACTTCGCCTACAAGCGCCCGTTCACGCCGGAAGATCTGGCGGCGATCGAGAAGCGCATGGCCGAGCTGGCCAAGAAGGATCTGCCCGTTACGCGCGAAGTCTGGTCGCGTGACAAGGCGGTGGAGTTCTTCAAGGGCATCGGCGAGATCTACAAGGCCGAACTGATTGCCGCGATTCCGGCCAACGAAGATGTGTCTCTCTATAGAGAGGGCGACTTCATCGATTTGTGCCGCGGCCCGCACGTGCCGTCTACCGGCAAGCTCAAGGCCTTCAAGTTGATGAAGGTGGCTGGTGCCTACTGGCGTGGCGACTCCAAGAATGAGCAGTTGCAACGCATCTACGGTACCGCCTGGGCCAAGAAGGACGAGCTCGACGCCTATCTGCATATGCTCGAAGAGGCCGAGAAGCGCGATCACCGCAAGCTCGGCAAGGCGCTGGATCTGTTCCATCTGCAGGAAGAGGCGCCGGGCCTGGTGTTCTGGCATCCGCACGGCTGGACCGTGTGGCAGGAAATCGAGCAGTACATGCGCGCCGTCTATCGCGACAACGGCTATCAGGAAGTGCGCTGCCCGCAGATTCTCGACAAGACCCTGTGGGAAAAGTCGGGCCACTGGGAGCATTACAAGGCGAACATGTTCACCACTGAATCGGAAAGCCGTGATTACGCGGTCAAGCCGATGAACTGTCCCGGCCATATCCAGATTTTCAACGACGGTCTGCGCTCGTACAAGGAGCTGCCGCTGCGTTACGGCGAGTTTGGTTCCTGTCACCGCAACGAGCCCTCGGGTGCGCTGCACGGCATCATGCGTGTGCGCGGCTTCACCCAGGACGACGGTCACATCTTCTGTACCGACGACCAGATCGAGCCGGAAGTCACTGCCTTCAATGCCTTGGTGCGCAAGGTTTATGCAGACTTCGGTTTTACCGATGTGTCGGTCAAGCTGGCGCTGCGTCCGGACAGCCGTGTCGGTTCCGACGAGGTCTGGGACAAGGCCGAAAACGCGCTGCGTTCGGGCCTGCGTGCCAGCGGTCTCGAGTGGGAAGAGCTGCCGGGAGAGGGCGCCTTCTACGGTCCCAAGATCGAATTCCACATCAAGGATGCGATCGGCCGTTCCTGGCAGTGCGGTACGGTGCAGGTCGACTTCTCCATGCCGACCCGGCTGGGCGCCGAATATGTGGGCGAAGACAATGCGCGCCACATCCCGGTGATGTTGCACCGCGCGATCCTCGGTTCATTGGAACGCTTCATCGGCATATTGATTGAAAACCACGCTGGCGCACTGCCTTTGTGGCTGTCGCCGGTGCAGGTAGTGGTCGCTAACATTTCCGAAGCACAGGGCGAATACGCGCAGGATGTCGCCCAAAAGCTGCGCGCGGCCGGCTTCCGCGTCGAGTGCGATTTGCGTAGCGAGAAAATTAACTATAAAATACGCGAACATAGCTTGTTGAAGCGTCCCTACCAAGTCGTCATCGGTGACAAGGAAAAGGAAGCTGGGTTGGTCGCCGTGCGTGCCCGCGGCAATCAGGATTTAGGGCAAATGACTCCCGAAGCCTTGATTGAACGCCTGCTGCAAGAGAAAAGCAGCCGGGGCGTGGCGATCTGATTTTTAGAATTTATGGAGAACTGAACCATCGCTCAAGATAAGACGCAACGCGTCAACGGTGAAATCACTGCGGCTGAAGTCCGTCTGGTCGGCCCCGATAGCGAGCAACTCGGCATCATGGGTTTACGAGCTGCATTGGCAATGGCCGAAGAGGCCGAACTTGATCTGGTCGAGATTGCGCCGCTGGCCCAGCCGCCCGTGTGCCGCATCATGGACTTCGGCAAGTTCAAGTACCAGGAAGCCAAGCGCCAGCATGAAGCCAAGCTGAAGCAGAAGCAGGTTCAGGTCAAGGAAATCAAGTTCCGTCCGGGTACCGACGAGAACGACTACCAGATCAAGATGCGCAATCTGGTGAAGTTTTTGAATGAAGGCGACAAGGCCAAGATCACGCTGCGTTTCCGCGGTCGTGAAATGGCCCACCAAGAGATTGGGATGCGCCAGCTGGAACGTGTGAAGGCGGATCTCGATGAAATCGCGATCGTCGAGCAGTTCCCCAAGATGGAAGGTCGTCAGCTCGTGATGATGCTGGCGCCGAAGAAGAAGTAAGCAGTAAAGAATTCCCGCCGTTGCGCAAGCAGCGGCGGCAATACCGTGGTTCCGGGTTCCCAAGTGCTTCCAAGGTG
>JAIEOJ010000107.1 GCA_019750575.1 Rhodocyclaceae bacterium
GTGTCCGGATGGACGCATGAACGAGGCGAATGTATCGATCAGCGCAACTTGGGGGACTTGTCGAAAGTCACTGATTGCGGTCGGAGAAAGTCACGAATTGTTTTCAATGAAAGTGACTCTGGCCACGGCGGCAAGGCGGCACAGGGTTTTGCCGGCGGCCTGCCTGAAAGGCCCTTGGGCCATAAGTAATGAAATTGTTTCCAACTTATGGTGAATGGCATGGCCGTAACAAAGCCGGCGGCTGCCTTGTCGTGCGTAAGAAAGTTCGAGTATGGGTGCGGGCCGGCGGGGCGGCCGCGGATGGCGCTTCAGTCCTGCCGGTTGCGCAGGGTCATGATGGCCAGCTCGGTGCGCGTGTTGGCGTGGAGCTTTTCCATGATGCGGCTGACATAGTTCTTGACCGTGCCCTCGGCGAGAAAGACCGTGGCGGCGATCTGCTTGTTGCTCATGCCCTCGGCGATGAGGGCCAGCACCCGGGTTTCCTTGTCGGTCAGCAGGGCCTGGCGCTTTGCGTGTTGCGGGTCCGGCACCGGGTTGCTCTCCGCTGCCGCTTCGTCGGCTGGGGGGCGTGCGTCCGGCATCTGGTTGGCGAGCAGGCGGAACTGGTCCATCACCTTGGCCGCGATCTGCGGGGTCAGGCGCGATTCGCCGCGATGCACCGCCCGGATGGTCTCGATCACCTCGGTCTCGCTGGTGTCCTTGAGCAGATAGGCCTGGGCACCTGCGCGCACGGCATCGAAGACCATGACGTCGGTATCGAAGGTGGTCAGCACCATGACCCGCGTGCCGGGTAGCTGCGTGGTGATTTCGCGCGTGGCCACCACGCCGCCCTTGACCGGCATGTGCAGGTCCATGAGCACCACATCTGGTTGCAGCGCCAGGGCCAGCGCCACCGCCTCGGCGCCGTCGGCGGCCTGACCGACGACTTCGATGTCGGCTTCGGCGGAGATGATGAGGCTCATGCCGCGACGGATCAGGGCCTGGTCGTCGGCGATCAGGACACGGATGGGCGGGGCGTCGGCGGGCGTGGTGTGCATGGCGTGATTCTACTGTCGGCATGCGGGTAACGCCGGTTTTCGGGGTGTGACTTTGGTCACTGTCTGGCATGACCACATGCACATCCGGGCACCTGCTGTTATCGTGCGCGCATGTCCGGCCGCATCCCCGCGCTTCTGCGCCATTTGAATCCCCGCTACAGCCTTTCCGCCGCCATCGGCTGGCTGATCTTCGGCCTGGCGCTGACCCTCGCCCTGGTGGCGGCCGCACTGGTGGGGCAGATCGTGCGTGACGGCTTGATCCAGCAGCGCAGCCTGCGCCTGACCAGCGCCGCCGATCACATTGCCGCCGAATTCGATCTGGCGCTGTCCCTGCGCCTGCAGTCAGTCAGCATTTCGGCCGCCATGCTGTCCAACGATATCCGCAGCAATGACCACGCCCGCCTGCAGGGCGTGCTGGCCGACGTGCGCAGAAGCTTTCCCGACATTGTCTGGATCTCGGCGGCCGACGCCGACGGCCAGATCATTGCCTCCACAGATGCCGGGGTCATCGGCGGCAATGTGTACCAGTACACCTGGTTTTCGCAGGGCTTCATCGTCGCCTGGATAGAGGAGGGCATGAGCTTTGATCATCCCGAATATGCGCGCACCGGCGAGGGCCGGCGTTTCCTCAAGCTGACGGCCCCGATCAGCGGCGAGGGCGGCGCCATTCTGGGTGTCGTCGCGGCACGCCTGTCCTGGGACTGGGTGCTGGAACTGGCGCGCGGCATCAATCGCAGCATGAGCGCGGCCGCGCGCGAGGACTGGCTGCTGCTGGATCGCGACAACGTCATCCGCATCGGCCCGCCCGAGCTGGTCGGCAAGCACTGGCAGGAGAGTGCGCCTGATACCGCCACCCTGGGCGATTTCGGCCTCGCCGGCATGTCGCCCGATCTGGCCCTGCATCGTCTGGACGAAGGACGCAGCTACCTGGTGGCGCGGGCGCGTCAGGACGACAACGAGTCGCTGCAGCAACTCGGATGGCGGGTGGTGGTGATCCAGCCATTGAGCGAGCTGGTTGATCTGTCGACGCGGGTGCAGTGGCAGATTGCCATCATCCTGCTCAGCCTCGGCCTGTTGGCCGCGCTGCTGGGGCTGTCGCTGGCGCGGCGACTGACGCGGCGCGTGCGCGTGATCGCCAGCTCGGCCGACGATGTGCTGGCCGGGACCGCCACGCAGATTGCCGTGCCGGCCGGCGAGGACGAAGCGGCACGCCTTGGCGCTGCGCTGGAGCGCCTGCTGCGCACGCTGCAGCAGGAGCGTGATGAACTCAAGCAATTGAACATCGAACTGGATCGTCGCGTGGCCGAGCGCACCCGCGAAATCCAGCGCCTTGCCGAAGAGGCCCGCTACTCGGCGGTTGTGCGCGAGCGCCTGAAAATCGCCCGCGATCTGCACGACACCCTGGCACATTCCATGATGGCCATGCTGACGGAAATCCGCCTGCTCAAGAAACTGGCAGAGACCCGCCCCGAAGCGCTGGCGGAAGAGCTGGTCGAGGCGGAGAAGGCTGCGCATCAGGGCTTGCAGGAGGCGCGTGCGGCGATCGCGCAGATTCGTTACAACCCGGTGCGCGATGTCGGGCTCGGGGTGGCGCTGCAGGATCATCTGCGCCTGTTCGCCGACCGTACCGGCTTGCGCTGTGATTTCGCGTGCGATCCGGATCTGGCGACCTTTTCCGAGGAGCGTGCAGAAACGCTGTTCCGCATCGCCGAGGAAGCGCTGCGCAATGTCGAGCGCCATGCAGGTGCGCGCAATGTCACGCTCAAGCTGCAGATGGCGGGGCAGGGGAATGTCCTGCACATGGGCATCAGCGACGATGGCGTGGGCTTCGAACCCGCCTCAGCGTATCCCGGCCATTACGGCCTGGTCGGCCTGCGCGAGCAGGCGCAGCTGATCGGCGCGGAACTCGGCATCCTCAGCCTGCCCGGCCAGGGCACCCGCGTGAGCGTGGCCCTGCATCTCGGCGATGGCAGCGTGACCTAGGGGGAGCGTGAGCCTTGTCCGAGGGTGTGCCGGCGGCTGTGTGGGTGTAGCGTTTTCCCCTGTCAGGGCGCATCGCGCGGCAACACGCCCAGCGCAGCGAGACAGGCTTTGCCCAGTTCTATGCGTCTGGGTCCATCGGTCAGTTGCGGCATGTCGATGTTCAGGGCGAAGCTGTAGATCTCGTCGCCTTTCTGCACCCAGCCCACCCACCAGCCGGTGCGCGGTGTCTCGCTGGTGGCCCAGCCGGTCTTGCCGTACAGTGCCCAGTTGCGACCGCCTTCGAGGAAGAGGATTTCACGCACGCTGAGTTGCACGCTGCGCGGCAGCGGCAGTTGCAACTGGCCGAAGCGCGCCAGAAAGGCGGCCTGCTCGATGGCGCTGATCTTGAGCGGCCCCTCCAGCCAGAAGTTATCGACGAAGTTACCGACGTCCTGGTTGCCGTACTGCAGCGCGGTCACGCCGGCGCGCATGCGCTGGAGGCCGGTGCGTCTCGCCAGCTCCTGATAGACAGGCACATTGGAAACCCGGATGGCATCGCGCAGGTTCATGTCCTGTTCCCACGCCTTGAATGCTTGCGGCTTGCCGCCGTAGGGCAGGACTTCGTCCACAGTCTTGATCGTGCCTGCGGCAAGGCCGATCAGGCTGTTGGGTATCTTGAAGGTGGAGGCGGGGATGTGGCGGACTTGTGCGCGCGTGCGATTGTGGCCGAGCAGCCGCTTGCCGGCAGGGTCGTAGAGAACGAAGGTGCCCTGCAGGCCGTGCTGTCTGAACAGTTCGCCGACCACTTCGCTTTCCTCCCATTCGGCAGCATGGACGGAAAGGCAGAGCAGGAGCGACAGGAGGGCAATCAGCGATTTCATGGGGATGGAATTTGTCTGCACAGCGCGAGCTTGCCATGAAACCTGATCGCCGTTCTGCCCGCTTCTCGTGATGCGCACTGTTCAGGGGCGGCATAAATGTTGCTGCGTATCGCTTTGTTTCCCTAGTCCGCCTCCTTCGCATGGACCCTATCGTCTCGAATATCCTCCTTGCAGCCAAGCAGCACGAGATTGTCGAGCTCGGGCACCTGTCGTCCAAGGCCCGTCTGGTTGGCGTGATCGGGCACCTGATTCATGCATTGCAGCGCGAACGTGGTGCATCGAGCATCTATCTGGCGTCCGGCGGGCAGCACTTCAGCGAGATGCGTCAGCAACTGGCCGAGGAGTCGGAGCGTATCGAGAAGCGCCTGCGCGCCGGCATCGATGCGCAGCTTGCCGATGGCTCCTTCGAGGATGCGCGGCAGTTCCACCTCATGGCCTGGGCACTGCTCGGACTCGACTCGCTGGCGGTGCTGCGCCAGCAGATCGGCGCCCGCAGCCTGTCATCGGCACAGGCGGTGGCCGCATTCAGTCGTCTCATCGCCGGCCTCATCTCCCTCATCTTCGAAGTGGCGCATGCCGTGCTCGACCCGGCCATCTCGCGTTTGCTGGTCGCGCTCTTCAATTTCATCCAGGGCAAGGAACACGCCGGCCAGGAGCGCGCAGTCGGTGCGCTGTCATTCGCTTCAGGCAGCAGCGATGCGCGTCACCAGCAGCGCATCATCCACCTCATGGAGGCACAGGATCGCTGCTTCACTGTGTTTGACGAATTTGCCAGCAGCGAGGCTCAGGCACAGCTGCGTGACAGCCGCGCGCTGGAAACCAGCCAGCGCTTCGACGAGCTGCGCCGCGATCTGCTGCTCGCGACGCCGGGCGCCGCGCTGGATGTGAACCAGAGTCGCGCGTGGTTCGATTGCTGCACGGAACGACTGGAGCGCATGTGGTCGGTGCAGCAATTCCTCGTCGAGGAGCTGCTGGCGCGCTGCACCGCGCGCATGCAGGCGGCCCGCGCCGAACTGCAGGACGTGGAAGGCCTGCTGCAAAGCCTGGTCGAGCACCCGCCGGCCAGCACCTTCCTCGTCGACCGATTCTTTGATCCGGATATGAAGATCGATGTGGCCATGAAGATACTGCCGGGCCAGACCGTCAATGCGGGCCTCGGCGATTCCATCGTGGAAGTGCTGCTGGCGCAGTCCGAACGCCTGGCCAGCGTCGAGAACGAGCTCGAGCAGGCGCGTCGCGCGCTCAACGAACGCAAGTCGATCGAGCGCGCCAAGGGGCTCCTGATGGCACGGCGGGGTCTGACCGAGGATGCGGCCTACAAGCTGCTGCGCCAGAGTGCAATGGAGCAGGGCAAGCGCATGGTCGAGCTTGCCGATGCCATGCTGGTTTTCCAGGACTGGATAGGCGGCCTCGATCCCGGAACGCAGGAGAACATGCCCTGAGGCCTGCCTCAAAAACAGGCAGGGCTTAAATGTTCAATCGAAAGAGCATGCTATCCGATTCGCTCATAGCTTATCCACAGGGTTGTTCATGCTTTATGTGGGTAAGCGTCCCGTACCGCCGAGCATGAGCACAAGGGAAAGTGCGGTCGGCGCTTCAGAAAGCAAAAAGGCCAGCAGCTACGTGACCGTAACCTGCTGACCTTTGTGTGGTGTTCTGGTGGGCGGTACTGGGATCGAACCAGTGACCCCTGCCGTGTGAAGGCAGTGCTCTACCGCTGAGCTAACCGCCCGATTGCGGAGAGGACTGATGTCTTTCCGCTATCGAGGGCGCGAATTAGACCACATGTGGCGGTTTTGGTCAAACGTGATGCTGGCCGCATGCAGTAAAATGGCAGCCTTTCTTGCCTCAGGCCGCTCTGCAGCTGACTTCCCGACATGACCGTCCGTACCCGTTTTGCCCCCAGCCCCACCGGTTTCCTGCATATCGGTGGCGCGCGTACCGCGCTGTTTTCCTGGGCCTATGCCCGTCGCCATGGCGGCACCTTCATTCTGCGCATCGAGGATACCGATGTGGCGCGCTCGACGCCGGAAGCCGTGCAGGCCATCATTGACGGCATGAACTGGCTGGGCCTTGCGCATGACGAGGGCCCGTTCTATCAGATGCAGCGCATGGACCGCTACAGGGAAGTGATTCGGCAGATGCTCGATGCCGGCACGGCCTACCCGTGCTACATGTCGAAGGAAGAGCTCGACGGCTTGCGCGCCGAGCAGGAAGCGCAGAAGGAAAAGCCGCGCTACGACGGCACCTGGCGCCCCGAGCCCGGCAAGACGCTGCCCGCGATTCCCGCCGGCATTGAGCCCGTCATCCGTTTCAGGAATCCGAGCAGCGGCGTCGTGGCCTGGGATGACCAGGTCAAGGGCCGCATCGAGATTGCCAACGCGGAACTCGATGACTTCATCATCGCGCGCGCCGACGGCACGCCGACCTACAATTTCTGCGTGGTCGTCGATGACTGGGACATGGGCATCACCCATGTGATTCGCGGCGACGATCATGTAAACAACACGCCGCGCCAGATCAACGTGCTGCAGGCACTCGGCGCCACGGTACCGCTCTACGCGCACCTGTCGATGATTCTCGGCGATGACGGGCAGAAGCTGTCCAAGCGCCACGGTGCGGTCAGCGTGATGCAGTATGACGACGAGGGCTATCTGCCGGAGGCCGTGCTCAACTATCTGGCGCGTCTTGGCTGGTCGCACGGCGATGACGAGCTGTTCAGCATGGCGCAGTTCGTGCAGTGGTTCGACCTCGACCACATCACCGCTTCGGCCGCGCAGTTCAATACCGAGAAGCTCAACTGGCTGAACGCACAGTACATCAAGGCTGCCGACAATACGCGCCTGGCCGGTGAAGTGATCCGTCGTCTCCAGGCTCAGGGGGTGAGCACCGTCGGCGCTCCGGATCTGGAGCGCGTGATTGGGCTGTACAAGGAGCGCGTCAGCAACCTCAACGAGCTCGCCGATGCGATCCACCCCTTCTGCGTGGTCGTGCATGCGCCGGAAGAGGTCAAGGCCCAGCATCTGAACGATACGGCGCGCGCCGCGCTGGCTACGCTGGCTGCAAAGCTCGCGGCTGTGGATGAGTGGGTCGCCCCCAAGCTGAATGCCGCCATCAAGGAAACCGTGGCCGAGCATGGCGTGAAGATGCCGGCTGTGGCCATTCCGCTGCGTGTGGCCTTGCTCGGCCAACCGCAATCGCCCTCTATCGACCAGGTGCTGGAAGTGATGGGGCGGGAGCGCGTGCTGGCGCGTCTGCAGGCCGCTTGAGTTTTTTCATCCGCATCTGAGCGTCGCCTGAGGCCGCCAGCGCGCTGCTTTTGCCGGCGACATGCCTGGTCCGGATTCCGGACTGGGTCATAATCGCCGCTAGTCAATCACGAGGTGTGACATGCAGGACAATCAGCGCTCCGACCGTATTCTTGCGCTTCTTTCGCTGGCCGTGCTGGGCGGCGGATGTCTGTGGGTCTTGTGGCCCTTCATGTCGGCGGTACTCTGGGCGGTGATTCTGTCATCGGTGACCTGGCCGGCCTTCATGTGGCTGGACAGCCGTGTCGGCGGTCGCCGTACGCTGTCGGCCAGCCTGATGACGCTGCTGGTGACGCTGGTCGTGGTGGTGCCTTTCCTCGGCGTGCTCACCGGTCTTGCCGACAACATCTCGGAATTGAGCCAGATGTTTGCGAGCGTCAAGCAGGAAGGTCTGCCCGACGTGCCGGACTGGGTTTCCGGCCTGCCGGTGATCGGCCAGAGTCTGCACGACTACTGGCAACAGTTTTCGCATAACGGTGCCCGCCTCATGGGCGAACTGGCCAAGATCGCCGAGCCCGCGCGCAATGCGGCATTCGCAACCGGCCGGGGCCTGGGGCGCGGCCTGCTCGACATTGCCCTGTCGGTGTTCCTGGCCTTCTTCTTTTTCCTGTACGGCGAAGCCATGGCCAAGCGCCTGCGCATTGCCATGGTGCGTCTGGCCGGCCTGCGTGCCGAACATCTGCTCCGAATCGCCCATGGCACCGTGACCGGCGTGATCTACGGCATCCTCGGTACCGCGCTGGCCCAAGGCCTGCTCGCTGCCTTCGGCTTTGCCATCGCCGGCGTCCCTGCCGCCATGCTGCTGGGCGTTGCCACGGCTTTTCTTTCGCCCATTCCGGTGGGGCCGCCTCTGATCTGGTCCGGTGCCGCGCTCTATCTGCTCCAGCAGGGCCAGACCGGCTGGGCGGTGTTCGTCGTGCTGTGGGGCTTCTTCATCGTCAGCACCGTGGACAATGTGATCAAGCCGCTGATCATCAGCCGTGGTTCCAGCCTGCCGTTTGCCATCGTACTGCTGGGCGTGCTCGGCGGGGTGCTGGCCTTCGGCGTGATCGGCCTCTTCATCGGCCCGACCCTGCTGGCTGTCGGTTATCGGCTGACGATGGAGTGGACCTCCTTCGACGAGATGCAGCGGGCGCCGGTCGACGGCGACTGATCGGATCGCAGATGCGCGGTCTCGCAGGAAAGACGGCAGGGGCCCGGATGCGCTATCCGCGGGCTTTGTCTGCCGCAGGGGAATCACTGGCTGCTACCACCTGCCTGAGATAGCGGACAAAGCCCGGGTCCTCGCCATGCAGCAGCTGCGGGAGCAGTGCGCGGAAATGCGGCTTGCGGCACCACTCGATGATGAAGTCCTCCCACGAGTTCCAGCGTCGCGCCTGCTTCGGTGACATGTTCTCGTCATACAGCAGCAGATAGGCGCGTTCGAACAGCGACATCAGCATGGTGAAGATGATGAGCTGCCGTTCCCTTTGTTCATCGTTGAGTCCCTCCACCGCCTCGGTCGAAAAGAGGCGGAGGTCGGGGTTTTCCAGGGCGATTCTGAGGAAGTCCTGATAGTTGTCGGAAACGAGCTGATACACCTCTTCATCCTCGTTCTCGCGTTCCTTGCGCTGCTCGTAGAGAAACACGAAGATCGCCAGCGGCAGGCCGACGACGGTGACGATGTAACTCAACAGCTCCCATGATTCCAGTGACATAAAACCTCAGAACTCGTGATTGAGGGGGCACTGGGCGTTGGTGTCGACACGCAGGGTGCGATCCTGTCCGCTCACCCGATACACGCACTGCTTGTTGCTGCCCTCATGGCTTTCACCCTTGAAATAGCCCATGCCCTTGCCGTCGGCGGCGGGTTGCGCGATGCTGGACGGGCACGTCTCAGCGGCATTGATGCCGTAGATCTTGCCGTTGCTGTACTCACAATAGCGGTACAGACCGCGTACGCCAAGATCGGCGAGCAGGCTCAGTTGCGGCGCTGCGACGGATGAGACCGTCCAGCTCGCCAGCAGCATGACGGCCATCAGTTTTGCCTGGTACATGAATTCCCCTTTCAGCTTGATGATGATTTCACGGCGGCAGCGGCGGCTATTCGGCGCAGCGTATGATCTCGGCATTGCTGGCGCGCTTGAGGCAGTGACGAAGATCGCGCCTGGCCTGGCTCGTCTCGGCTTTTTTCCGGACAGCGGGCGCAGCCTCCGCATTCGCGGCAGTGGGCTGAGTCGTGGCTGCCGCTGACTGCGTCGGCGCTGGTGGCAGCTTGGGGTCTTCCGCGGCGAGCGCGGCAAGTGAGAGCAGGCTGCCCGTCAGGCAGGCCAGGACACCGTGTTTGAACATGCGTTTCCCCATCAGGTGGTGAGCGGGCCGCGAATAAGCGCGGTAGAAATGAAATCAATCGAAGCCATTTTGGCTGGTTTCAATTCTACCTGCGATTTTAGGTTTTTCTGCACGCAAGCGGGGCGATTCACCTTGCTTGGCAATGGCCTTCAAGGTTGCGCATGGAACCGCAGGCGGCCGCGTACCTGACTGCCATCACATGGACAGGAGTCACAGTGTGCTCAATCGGCCGCCTTACTTTTGTTCAAGACCCCGCGCAGCCAATAAAAAAGCCGCCTTGTGGGCGGCTGTGGCGGGATTGTGCCTGTTCCGGCTTAGGCCGGCCCAGCCATCCGCTGCGCGGACCGCGCTTTGCGCGTCCAGCGAGTGGTGCTCGCTAGTCGAACCAGCGGGTTCTCCTCCTCATCCCGCTGCGCCAAATAAAAAAGCCACCGCAAGGGTGGCTGTTTTATTTGGCGGAGAGGGCGTCCCCTTTTTTAATGTTCCATACAATCCGATAGGGTCTGATGTAATATTTCAATACGTTGTTTACATTGAACAATTATATCAGCAATGTCCGAAGCGGTATTTTAACAACCAACCCGTCATGGCATACTGACTGGCATACCAATCAAGATGTCAGCCATGGCAATCATCACAGACACAAAGGCCAGAAACCTTAAACCTGACGATCCTGCTATTCCTCATGGAGGGATCACCGGTTTGACTTTGTTGCCCTCCAAGACAAAAGGACACGGGAAATGGGTGCTTCGCTATGTCAGCCCGGTTTCCGGCAAGCGGCGGAACGCTGGGCTCGGCACCTATCCAGAGACATCGATTGCCGAGGTTGGTAAACGTGCCTCCGCCATGCGTTCAGCCCTATCAGAAGGCAAAGATCCGCTGGAAGAAAAACGTACCGCAGAAAACAAACCCTCCATCCCAACTTTTCGTGAAGCCGCAACTGCCCTGCACGAAAGCCTTCGCCCTGGATGGAAGAACCCGAAGCATAGCCAACAATGGATCAACACGCTTTCGACATACGTTTTTCCAACGCTTGGGAGCAAGTTGCTACCCGACATTCAGCCTGGTGATATTGCGGAAGTACTTAAGCCCATCTGGCTGACCAAGCCCGAGACCGCATCGCGCGTCAAACAGCGGATTCACGCCGTCATGTCATGGGCTTGGGCTCACGGATACTGTCAATTCAACCCGGTAGACGTTGTAGAACATCTCCTCGCTCAGCAACCCAGCAAGAGCATTCGAACCCAGCATCACCCTGCAATGCCTTGGCGTGATATTCCCAAGTTTGTCAAAGAACATCTTCACCCCAGGGAAACGCACGACATCTCTAAAGCGTTGCTCGAATTTGTAATTTTGACGGCGTGCCGATCCGGGGAAGCACGGGGTGCCACTTGGCCTGAGTTTGATCTTGAAAACGCCATCTGGACCATTCCTGCCGAAAGGATGAAAGCGAAGATGCCACACCGTGTGCCATTGTCCGCACGGGTACTGCAACTGCTGCAGGCGCAGCAAGGTCAGCACGACCAGTTGGTCTTTCCATCCATACGAGACCAAGTGGAAATGTCTGACATGGTGCTCACCGAGTTACTGCGCCGCGTCCACGCACACAGCGACACTCCTGGGCGACTTGCCACAGCCCATGGGTTTCGCTCATCGTTTCGTGACTGGTGTAGTGAAAACGGATATGCCAGCGACCTGGCGGAGCGCGCATTGGCGCACACCGTTAAAAACAAAGTGGAGGCAGCCTATCATCGGACTGACCTGCTAGAGCAACGAAAAACCATGATGGATTCGTGGTCGATGTTCATCACCGATAAAGCTCGATTGTTGGCCTAACGATGCATCAAATGCGAACTATTTAGCATTCAGCATGCTTGACAAGGTATTCACAAACGGAATGAAACCAAGTAGGATGTGTCTTGAGTAAATGAGTACGGCTCACCCTCACAAGGGATCTACTCCGTCATTGTTACTGACGCTTTCCGTCTCGGCGGCTTAATGCGAACGCATTACTTTCAGTACATATACATTCCCCGTTTCGCGGGGAGTATCTAAGCCCCTTATCACGGGGACTTTCTCAGCCAAGTTCATTGGCAACATAGAAGCGCTAGCATTTCTCGCGCCAAATTCTTATCCGACCTCTTATCCGGCGCAGACCCTCGTCTGCCGCTATGAACCTATTAACGTTTCATGGCAGCCACATCCAACTTGAGCATTTTCCGAAGCCCTTGCTCAACCGTGGCTGCACCACTGAACCGAAGGAGCGTTCATGGAAGCTTTTTCAGCAAAGCGTAGTCGCGTCATTCGACTTCCAGCCTGTTTGAACATTATCGGACTTTCACGTTCGACGGTATTCGACATCTCCAATCCCAAATCGCCTCGGCATGATCCGACCTTCCCCAAAAAGGTTCGGATCGGCCTGCGCGCTATCGGGTGGTACGAAGACGAAATTTTCGCCTGGACGGCCTCGAAGCGGGCCTGAGCAAACCTCAACCAACGTTCCCAGGTGAGTTTTATTGTGCTCAGCCACGACTCGGCGGGCCGCATCGCGGCCGCCTGGGGACACCATTTTCTTCTGAAGGAGAAAAAGATGTCTCAAAAAACCGAATTTCCTCTCAACGCGTTACCGGAGCAGTTACAGGGCGTGATGTGGGATGTTTTCAACCAAACCAAGACGCCAGCGGCGATGATCTTCTCCGCGCTCATGGTGGCTATCGCAACTGCCGCTCAGGATACCTACCGGGTGCAACGCAAACCTGGGCTCAGTTCCAACGTCTCCGTATATTTCTGTTCCCTTGCCTCATCGGGAAGTCGCAAAAGCACGCTCGAGAAGATGGTGTTTAAGCCACTTCATGACATTCAAACCAGGCTGGCTTCAGAGCGTGAGATTGCCGAACAGGCTTATCGCGTTGCACAGCAAAGGTGGATGCTGCAGAACAAAGTCCTCGAAGAAAGGTGTTTGAAGGCACTGCGCAAAGGAAACACCGATCCCAAGATCTTCGAAGCTCTGGAAGCCCACGCCAAGGGGGCACCTGAAGCTCCCGCATTTGCGAAGCTGTTTTACAGGGACACGACGATTGAGGCGTGGCTGTCCGGCCTCAGCCAGAACTCTCGATCCGCTACATTGCTGGATGACGAGGGGGGGCAGACGCTGCATGGTCCATTGTTGCGCTCGACTGGAGAGCTCTGCAGCCTCTGGGATGGAAAAAACATCGATGTTCAGCGCAAACAGGCCGGCAACTTCAGTGTGGAAAATCCACGCGTTTCCATCTCAATTCAGGTTCAGCCGGACGTCTTCTTTGGGTTGGAAAAAAACAAGGCGAAAACCGCGCGCGCATCCGGCCTTTGGGCTCGCTTCCTGATCTCTGAGCCATCATCAATGATCGGCTTCCGGCTCGACGATAACGTTTCCTGGCCGATGGATGCACTCGAGACGTTCCACCAGCGGCTGGAGGAACTCTATTCGCGGCGGGATATCCCCCTGCTCAATCGCTTCATCAATGCGGTGGACAACCAGCCCGTAGCCAAGCGCTTTCGAGCAGTGGCTGTCATTTGCAATGCATTTTTGAACGAAGAGTTGGTTGCAGCTCCCAATGTCGCAGACCCGGAGTTCACACTGGTCGTGATCGGCGTACCGAACTTGCATGCAACGTACACAGCGGCGTACGCTGCAGCCCAAAATTCGGTCTGAACATGCGAAATTCTCTACAGCGGTGGATCAACATTGCCGATACCGCTCGGCATCTACGTCACTTCCAATTCGCGCAACTTCCAATTGAACTGAGCTTTATCGACCATCGACTTGACGATTATTACATTTCCCTTATTGGTGAGTTGTTCGGCAATCTCCACCTCCCCCAAGTCGCAAGTGCCGACTGGGCGCAGTTGGGTAACGCGCTTTTACAGTTCTCGGTTGAAATGACCGAAGACCAATTGCGGGATCAGGGGATCTCGCGGGAAGACGCCGCGCTGTTTGCATCTGCGGCGTTCTACTTTGGGAACTTCCCGGCATCGGCCTGCCTTGCGATGCGGCGCTCTGCACGTCCTATCGATCCCTCGAGCCTGCGCGCCGCCTGCTACGACTTTCTGGCGCGCCCGGGGACACTTCAGTCCGAATTAGCTCGGGCAATCCAAGACGAGTTGAGGATCGGAGCACTGGATCGCATCGCTAATCATGCCAATACGTTGCGGGAGAGCGAGGCCAGTGCGCTAGAGGAAGGTCCGGAAGTTTGGATCGTGACACGGCTTATGCGCGGCTTGCTAGAGCGCTTCCAGCAGACTAACCTACGCGCGGTCCTTCCCGACGGTGCCAACGCGTTCTGGACACCGCTGGTAAAGTCATTGCTTGACCGACAGCCGTCTAGTTGGGAGTTCTTTCCTTCACAAATCCAGGCTATTCAAGGCGGCCTACTGACCAACGCCGGCAGCTATGCAATGCAGATGCCGACCGGCGCCGGAAAGACAACGCTGTGTGAGACCTTGCTCTACTGGCACCTGAGCTCGCATCACAACGATGTGGCGGTGTTACTAGTGCCTTTTCGATCCTTGGCTTCGGAGCTCAGAGGCACGTTGGTAACCCGATTGAACGCGATGGAGCTGCCAGCCCGTTGCGCATATGGCGGCACGGTGCCCTCAGGCGACGAAGTGCATGGCCTCGATCAGATTAGGGCGATGGTAGCGACTCCCGAGTCACTCTCGGGCATTCTCAGTGCCGACCCGGAATTCGCGCAACGCATTTCGCTTGTTATCTGTGACGAGGGGCACCTTTTGGACGGCGGCTCTCGCGGAATCGGCTTGGAGCTTTTGCTCGCTCGAATGAAGTCCCGCCCAGGAGGGGCGCCACGCTTTGTGTTCGTGTCCGCGATCGTGCCAAATATCGAAGAGATCAACGTTTGGCTCGGAGGTAACGACCATACAGTCATTCGCAGCGCGTATAGACCTGCCACTGCCGAGTTTGCAGTCCTTCAACCTATCGGCACGGGCGTGAATACATCGGTTCGCTTGGCGATGCACCCGCATGAGGCAGAAGAGCGTCAATTCAATCTGGAAGCTTTTCTGGACCGCGACAGTTTCACCTCGTTCAATCCTGAAACACAGCGCGCCAATACCTACGGATTCAGTTCGATAAAGACACAGGCGGTGGCCGCTGCCCGAAAAGTTCTGCCGATGGGCACCACCGCTATCTTCGCTGCCAATAAGAGAGGTAGGCAGGGCGCAGTTGGGCTAGCAGAAGAACTCGTCAATCAACTCACCCGACCGTTGGCGCTCCCCGAGCCACGGGCCTACTCGCAAATTGGGGCCTTGGATCGGTGCATTGCCTACTTAGAAGCAGAATACGGGGGGGCATGGATAGGAACACAGTCGGTGCGCCATGGCGCGGTACTTCACCATGGCGATATTCCTCAGGAGACGCGCGAGGTACTCGAAAGGTTAATTCGGGACGCAGGCGTTCGCTTGGTGATATGCACCAGCACGCTCGCTGAGGGGGTTAATTTGCCCATTCGAAGTCTGGTCCTATACTCGGTGCAGCGCCAGAGCCGGTCCGGTCAGCCGGAAGCCATGCTCGCTCGCGACATCAAAAATTTGGTCGGTCGCGCAGGACGCGCCGGGGCGAACACGAAGGGATTGGTGATTTGCGCCAATCCCGGCCAGTGGCCATTGGTTTTCCCAGTCGCTGCGCAAGCTGCAGGGGAGCCCGTGCGCGGTTCTCTTCAGAGCTTAGTACGACGCCTGAGTGACTACCTCACACGGGAAGGCATGGCACTAAGCAACGAGTTCCTGGAGCGTATCGACGCAGTGTATCCGGTGGTAGATGGCGTGGACTCCACCTTGATAGATCTGATTTCGGAGGAAGTGGGCGAAGAGGAGTTTGTAGCGCGCGCACGACTGCTCGCCGAGCAGACCTTTGCTGCAACGCAGCTTCCAGCCAGTCAAACTGACCTGTTACGCACTGTCTTCGAATTGCGCGCCCGCCGTCTAATCGGATTGCGGCCGACTGGCCAGTTGGCCTGGGTGCGAGATACAGGTTCGAAGGTGCGCCTGTTGGCCTCGGTCTCAGCTGATCTGTGGCCAGCACGTGCGGCTTGGCAAGACCCGGTTGAGCCGTTGGACGATGGTCTGCGGACGGTCATTCTGGAGTGGGCCTGGACGCACTCCGAATTGCAGGATGCGGTTGTGCAAACATTTCGTCCCCCGGGAGACAATGCCGCATTGGCAAAAGCTCCCTTCTTTGACATCGTACGACGCTGGATGCTGGGGCACACATTTGTAGATATCGGGCAGCAATTGCAGGTTGAAATGGATGACCTGCTGGCTATTCATACACGGGCGATTACGTTCACGCTTCAGACGCTGGTTGAACAGGGAATCAGCCTTCTGGCTCGCAGGCTCCAGGCAGATGGCCTAGAGCTAGCAGAGGGTGTGTCAAGCTTTACTGAGCAATTACGCTTTGGTGCACCGAATATGGCAGCGCGAACCCTTGCCGCTGTTGGTGTGCGGCACCGGCGGGCATACGTCGCTTTGGGCAATGCTATCGCCCAGCAGGGGGCACAACTCGACACTGCAAACATCAAGGCACAAGCGCTCGAAGGATTGCGCCAAAATGTCGACGCTTGGCGTAGCTACTTAGGGGAGTTGGTATATGCCAATACTCTAAATGATCTCTCCTAAGCCGCTGGTGTATGCACCGTACACGTGCAAAAGGAGCTGACTGCCTTATTCGAGGGGCTCGCACGATCTCGACTAAGGCAGGTCTCCTCAAAATTGAGATTCATGAGTTCTGGACTGGTACAACAGCCAGGAAATGCATCAGCAAGAATGCCCACGAAGGTTGGGGTAAGTCGGGTTAGAAGCCGAGAGTAGCTCTGGTACGACCGCTTTGACCGAGTCCTGCTTAGAGTAGATGCCGATCAATCGTAAGCGCCCGGCCAACCCATCTATAAATTGATGCGCTAGACCGCGAAGATCGTGTCCCCGTAAAAACCATGGTGGACACTTTCGATGGAAATCCAGAAGCCAAGTCGGCGCCGGCGGTATCACCCGGAGGAATTCAAACTGGCGGTGATTGCTGCATGCTGTGAGCCTGGGGCATCGGTTGCCGGCATTGCGCTGGCCAACGGCGTCAACGCGAATCAGGTCCGGCGGTGGATGCGTGAGCGGAGCATCGAGGTGCCGAAGCAGCGGATGTCGATGCCTACGGCCCAGCCCGTGCCGGCGATGGCACCCGAGTTTGTGCAACTGCCACTTGCCCCGGAACCAGATTCGCGCGACATCCGGATCGAAATTCGGCGGGGTAACGCCGCGATCAAGGTTGATTGGCCGGTGCAGGCATCGGGCGACTGCGCCGCCTGGTTACGCGACTGGCTGCGATGATTCGGGTCGATGCCTTGTGGCTCTCGACCCGACCGCTGGATATGCGTGCCGGAACGGAAACGATCTTGGCCCAGGTCGTCCGGATCTTCGGCGAGGCGCAGCCACACCATGCCTATCTCTTTGCCAACCGACGCGGCAATCGCCTGAAGGTGCTGGTGCATGACGGTTACGGCGTCTGGCTGGCGAACCGTCGTTTGAATCAAGGGCGATTTCAACTACGGCCAGGCGATGGCAGCCTTGGCCTTACCCGCGGGCAATTCGATGCGCTGATTCTGGGGCTGCCCTGGGAGCGTCTGGCCGATGGCGGCGTGATCCGGGTTCTATGACGGTCCACCATTGGGGAAGTCCACGATAGTCAGTCGGGCTTGCGGGCGGCATCATGTCGGTCATGACATTGCCTGCCAACCTCGATCAACTGACTGCGGACGAACTGCGCGAACTGGTGTGCCAGCAAGCGGAAGTCATCACGCGCAATGACCGTGAACTCAACTGGCGGCAGGCCAAGATCGACAAGCTGACGCATGAAGTGGCGTACTACAAGCGCCATTATTTCGGCGTCAAGGCAGAACGCCTGCCGGTTGAACAGGGACAACTGTTTGAAGAAACCCTGGCGGCGGACATGGCGGCGATGACCGAAGAGTTGGCGCAGCTTTCGGAAACGGAAACGAAGCCCAAGGGGCAAGCCAAACGCAAACCCTTGCCGCCGGAACTGCCTCGCACCGAGATTCACCACGACCCGGAATCGACGACCTGCGCCTGCGGCTGCCAGATGAAGCGCATTGGTGAAGATGTCGCCGAGAAGCTGGACTACACGCCGGGCACTTTTACGGTCGAACGCCATATCCGCGGCAAGTGGGCCTGCGCCCAGTGCGAAACCCTGATGCAGGCGCCGGTACCGGCGCATGTAATCGACAAGGGCATCCCGACCACGGGCCTGCTCGCTCATGTGCTGATCGCGAAATATCTGGATCACCTGCCGCTGTACCGCCAGGAAGGTATCTTCGGTCGCGCCGGTTTGCCCATCCCGCAATCGACCCTGGCCCAGTGGGTGGGGCAGATGGGCGTCGCCCTGCAACCGCTGGTCGATGCGCTGAAAGCCGAGATGCTCACCTACCCGGTCCTGCATGCTGACGAAACGCCGGTAGCGATGCTCGATCCCGGCGCCGGCAAGACCCACCGGGCTTATCTCTGGTCCTACAGCATCGGCGCCTTCGAGCCGGTCAAGGCGGTGGTCTATGACTTCGCCGACAGTCGAGCGGGCAAACATGCCCGGGAATTTCTCGGCGACTGGCACGGCACGCTGGTTTGCGACGACTACTCGGGGTACAAGGCCCTGATCGCCGACGGCGTGACCGAAGCGGGTTGCATGGCGCATGCGCGCCGGAAATTCTTCGACCTGCATGCCAACAACCAGAGCCTGATTGCACAACAGGCGCTGATCTATATTCAGAAGCTCTACCAGGTTGAGCGGGAAGTCGCCGAGCTGAGCCCGGACGAACGGCAACGAATACGGCAGGAACAAGCCAAACCGATTCTGGATGAATTCCATGACTGGCTGACCCGGCACCGATTGCAGGTACCGAATGGATCCTCGACGGCCAAAGCGATTGATTACAGCCTTAAACGCTGGACGGCGCTCGCCCATTACATCGGCGATGGCCAAGTGCCGATCGACAACAACTGGATCGAAAACCGTATCCGGCCGATTGCCACGGGCCGGAAGAACTGGCTATTTGCCGGCAGCTTGCGAGCTGGAAAGCGGGCCGCTGCCATCATGAGTCTGATTCAGTCGGCCAAGCTCAATGGCCACGATCCCTTCGTCTATCTGAAGGACATCCTGTCTCGCTTGCCGACTCAGCCCAACAGTCGGATCGGCGAATTGCTGCCGCATCGCTGGCTGCCCAATACCTCAGTCTGAAAAACAAGGTGGGTTCGCCGGGCGCTTACGATCAATCCAACATAGTCCAAGACTGTCGAAAGCAAGCCAATATCTAATGGCATACTAGATGGCATACTGGCAGTGACAAAAAACAAAAAAGCCCTGAATAATCAGGGCTTTTTTGTTTTATCTTGGCGGAGAGGGCGGGATTCGAACCCGCGTTGGGATGTTATCCCAAACACGCTTTCCAGGCATGAAATTTATTTTCTGTGAATGCTAGTATTGGCATGTGTTCTGTGGCGGTGACATAATTCTAAAATGGGTTTCGGAGACAAAACGGAGCCACTTTATTTTTCGGAGCCAATCGAATGGCCACCTTCCAAATGCGCGAAAGCGGGTATGTGCAGGCCCGCGTGAGACGGCGGGGCTACCCAGTCCAGAGCAAGACATTTCCCAACAAAACCCTCGCGCAGGAATGGGCGCGTCGAGTCGAGGCTGAAATTGATCGTGGAACGTATGTCTCTGCATCGTCTGCCGAACGTACAACTATTGGTGATCTGATCAAGGATTTCAAATCCGATTTCGCACCGCTGCACTACCGTGTCAGGGAGGATGAAGGTGAAGCCTGGCGCTTCCAACTGGACCGGTTAAATGATTTCTTCGGCGATTACAGTATCGCTGCGGTAGATCAAAAGCTTGTTGCCAGTTTCAGGGATTCCAGACTTAAAGGCAGTTCAGACAGGCGAAAGGTGGGGGAGAGCACGGTCCGAAAGGAACTTTATATGCTGTCCAAATTACTTGGTTACGCGGAAAATGAAAAAGGCATAACGCTTCCCCGCGGAAATCCGGTCGAAAAAATCCGTAAGCCGAAAGAGAGCGAAGGGCGCGATCGCCGCTTGAGCGAGGATGAATGGAAGAAATTTGAAGCGGAGTGTCGAAAGAGTCGAAACCCATGGCTTGTTCCGGCAATGACGCTGGCTGTCGAAACAGCGATGCGGCAGGGTGAGTTGCTGGGACTGACCTGGAAATCGGTGGATACCAAGCGCAAGCTGATTTACCTGACCAAGAAATCCGAGATCAAGAACGAGAAGCCGCGTGCCGTTCCACTTTCTCCGGCAGCTTTGCAGGTTCTTGAGGGGCTGCCGAAATCTATCAATGGGAAGGTTCTACCGTGCGCAAGGATGACTCTCTATGGCGTTTTCAAAGCAGCCTGTGACAGAGCAAAAATTGTCGATTTCACTTTTCATGATCTTCGGCATGAAGCCTTGAGTCGCCTGGCAGAGCGAGGTGATTTCAATGTTCTTGAACTAGCTGCCGTGTCAGGCCACAAAACACTGCAAATGCTTGAGCGCTACACACACCTGCAGGCTGAACGGCTGGCAGACAAATTGGCGAAGAAGAGGACGAAGCGGGCGTAAATGGTAGTCCTGAATGAATGTCAGGTAGGCTCAAGCCCTCTATCACGAAAATAAGTCAAAAAATTTTGAATTGCGGCAGATTTGTGCGCGTTTCACTGACGGAAGAGCAAGGCAGTTCTATAGACTCCCGTTCATGGACGCGCTTTCTCTCCTTTTCTGCACATCGGCCACTGAACGACATGCTGAGCTAAAAAGCTGGCTCTGCGTCGCACTGGCGGCCATGGCGTTCGTAATCGCCGGGGCGGGTGTCGAACTCATCGTGCTCGAGGCCGTATTTGCCCTTGCACTATGCCTGCGTTATGGCGCAGCGATTGCCGCACGTGGAATCCGCAAAGCCATTAACGTGGCCTGCGCGATCTGCGTGATGGCCCGGATCGAGAGCAGAGAAATACTGACCCTCATGGCTGGCATCAACTACGTGACAATGCTCACTGCTTGCCGGCGCTCCTTGGAAAGCCTGCAGGCCTGCTTCGCATCACTCGGGCTACCCCACGTCTGTCTGTCTTCGCGCCTGCTCCCGCTGCCCGTCTTGACTGCCCGGCAATAAGCCTGGCGCGACGCACAGTCCAACCGCGGGAGCTGCCCGCTGACCGTCCAGGCTGACGGGCTCAAACCAAAGCATGTCTCCCGCGCTTTCATTGGAGACAAACATGAACACAATCGATTTCGGCGGTCGCCTGGCCATCCATCCAGGCGAAGCCTTGTACCTCGTCGGCTACAGCCGCACCCTGCAGGGCGCCAAGAAAACCGCCCGCAACCTTATCTATCGCAATGCCTATCCATTGCCGTTGACGATCGTCGCCGGCCACCAGCGCGTCCTTGTGCGTGACCTGATGCGACTCACCGGCAACGAGGAGTCGGTTTCCCTGGCGGCCGTTGCGCCGCCCACCCCAAAACGGCGCGGCCCGGGCCGGCCGCGCAAAATGGCGCAATCCTCGGGAGCGAGCCATGAGCAATGATCCCGTCAAAATCCTCAAGCGACGTGCTTGGTCATCCGTGCCGGATGATCTCCTGCAAGACCAGCGGATCAGTCTCAAGGCTCGTGCCGTCATGGCTTGGATTATCGGACGACCGCCCAACTGGATTCTCTACATCCGGCATATGCAGCACATCATAGGCATGACTGAGGCCATGTGGAAATCAATCCGCAAAGAACTCGAAAATGTCGGGTACTACAAGCAAGAGCGGGTGCAATTGGCAACCGGCAAGATCTATTGGGAAAAGAGTTTTACCGACGAACCCATGCAACCAACCCCGAGTTCGCCACCGATGGAAAAAACCATCGGTGGTGAATCCTATGGTGGTTTTGCCAGCGGTGGCGAAGTCTGGGATATACCACCTATACATAAGCAGAGGAAGTTACCACCACCACCTACCTCCTCCAGAAAACAGGTCATATCAGAATCAACACCACAGCAGGTGGTGGTGGATCTTGAAGAATTGATCGAAGCCGCCTACTGGCAGGCTATGAAGGCCGACAAGCTGATCGCCAATCCTTCGGCATGGCGGGCCAGCATCAGAAAACGTATTCAAGAAAATGGCCCCAGCGCGGAGGATCTGTCCTGCCTTGAGGATTGGCGCGCATTCCTCAAGGCCAAGGAACGTCGACAAGCCGAAGTAGCCGAGAAAGCTGCCCAGGCAGCACAACCCGTGGCTGATCGGGAATCCGCCAGGGAACGCGCGAGCAACCTGAGCCGTTCCTTTGGCAGATCGGCATCACGCCGGAAAAATCCCGGCAACGGTGAAACAACGGCAAACCAGCCCCACGATGACGGAGAAATACCATCATGATTCTGGCAATCCTCAATACCAAGGGTGGCGTCGGCAAGACCACCACAGCACTCAACCTGGCCATCGCCTGCAAGCTGCATGGCCGTGATGTCTTGGCTGTCGATGGCGACCGGCAGGGCACCTTGATGGCAGCCTTTTCCGGCCGTGAAGTGGAACCGAAGATTCCCTGCGTCCATTACCCCGATGGTCAGGCATTGCGCCAGCAGGTGAATCTGGCCAGAGAGCGCTATACCGACATCGTCATCGATGCCGGAGGGCGGGATTCCACGGCGCTGCGTGCGGCCCTGATGTTGGCCGATCATGTGTTGATCCCACTGCAGCCGAGATCCTTCGACCTCTGGGCGCTGAACGACATGACTGGCCTGCTGGCGCAAGCACGAGCTACCCGTGACATCTCGGCCTCCGTGTTCCTCTGCATGGCCGATCCGACTGGCAGGGACAATGCCGAGACGGCTGGATCGTTGCCGCCCGGTGTGGGCTATGTCGATGCGCCGGTGATTCGTCGCAAGGCCGTTGCGATGCTGGCGGCCTTGGGCTGTTCGATCCTCGAATATCCGAGCCGCGACGAGAAAGCTGCCCATGAATACCGCTGCCTGGCCGCTGCGGTATTCGGTTGGCCGAACAGTGAAATCTGCGGCGAAACGACGGAAGGATGACGGTGAACCGATGGCGAAACTACGGAAACCTGATGTATCGCCTCTGCAGGCCGACATCGACGATTTCATCGATCAGGCCCCGGATGGCAGGAAGTCGCCCAAGCGGACGGAAAGGAAGTACTCCATCACTGTGTCGATTGCTCCGGCCGTTCTGGAGCGGCTGGATGACTGGGCCAGAGGCAGGGGAATCAGTCGGGCGGCGGCGATTGCTGTTGCGGTGGCGAAGTTGAAATAGATCGCTTTGGCGTTAAGCAGGCATGGTTGATTCGGATAGATTTGATATGTACGGCTAACTGCCGTATGATCGATTAAGGAGGATCATGCCATGTCGGCAAGCGCTGCCACAGCCCGTCTCGAAGCCAGAATCAGTACCGACCTCCACGCAATGCTCAAGCGTGCGGCGGAGATACAGGGACGCACCATGACTGACTTTGTCGTATCTGCCGTTCAACTCGCGGCTCAGGAAGCCATCGAAAAGGCGGAAGTCATTCGTTTGTCGCTAGCTGATCAGGAATGTTTTGCTCAAGCACTACTCTCGCCGCTACGTCCTAAACCGGCCTTGAAACGTGCGTTTGCGCGGCGGCGCAAACTGATTAGTGCCGAGTGAGCAAGGCTCCGTTTCGGATCGCGTTACTCAATGCCCAGCATGATCACTCGGCATTCAACAGTGGTTCCAAGCCCCTGGATAGCTATTTGAGGCAGCAAGTCACACAGGATAGCCGGCGCCGCATAACAGCCTGCTTCGTCGCGCTTGATGCCTATAACAGAATTGCTGGTTACTACACGCTGGCATCGGCCAGCATGCTGTTGTCAGAATTGCCTGCCGACATCGTCAAAAAGCTTCCTCGATATCCCTCGGTCCCGACGGTTCGGTTAGGCCGGTTGGCGGTCGATCAGAGTTTTCAGGGGCAAGGGCTTGGCGGCGCATTGTTGGCCGACGCCCTTGATCGAGCTATTCGCTCGGAAATTGCTGCCAACGCGATGGTGGTGAATGCCAAGGATGACCGTGCTGCAATGTTCTATCACCACCATGGGTTCATTATTTTGCCGACGGCGAAAATGACTTTGTTTTTACCATTGGCGTCCGTGCCGAAGTAGATTTCCCTTCACTTGCACATCTGCCGCTTAAAGCAGACCATATCGTCACTACGCATGAAATAACAGACAGACTGATTGATTTCAGCTAACTTGTCTGTTATTGTAGGCGCAAAGCCATTAGCGTCAGATTAAATAGACAAAATGAAGGTCGACCAAAATTCAGCAATGCCACTCGCGCTCAAGGTGCAACTGGCGGAGCTTGGCTCACGGTTGAGCAAGGCTCGCGTCGCCCGTCGTGTGCGGCAATCTGAGGCGGCTAGCCGGGCTGGCATTTCCCGGGCAACGGCATCTTTGATTGAAAACGGTTCGGCATCTGTTTCCATCGGTCAGGTGGTGAGGTATCTGGATGCGATTGCTCCGGGCAAGACCTTGGTTTCGCTTATGACGGCCGATGACCCCGCCGTGCTGGCGATGGAGCATGAAAGCCTGCCCAAGCGCGCACGAACGCTCTCCCAAGCAGAACTGAAAGAACTGGATTTCTGATGGCCACTACGCTTGCCGTATTTGCCCATCTGGATGATCGCTTTGTTCCTGCAGGGCTGCTGACCATGGCAGAAACGGGCACCGAGGTGCTGACCTCAGATTTCAGGTATGGAACGCTCTATCTTGATCGTCCGCAAGCCGTTGAAATTGATCCCGTCAGTTTGTCTATCGCGGATCGCGCCGCTGTGCGCGGCAAGGAGCTTCGTCCCGTCGAAGGATTGACCCTGTTCGGGGGGATTCGTGACGCCGCCCCTGATGCCTGGGGTCGGCGTGTGATCGAATCCCGCTTGAAGGCACCACCGAATGGCCTGCCGGAATCGACCTATCTGCTGGAGGCAGGAAGCCAACGTGTGGGTGCGCTGGATATTCGTCGCTCGCTCGATGCTTCCCCTGTGTTGGTGCGCAACAGCATTCATCGACTGGAATACCTGATGGAGGCGGCGGATCGCATTGAGCAAGGTTTGCCGATACCTGCACAGTTGGAAGATATCTTTCTCGCGGGTAGCCAATTAGGCGGCATGCGCCCCAAGGCTGGCGTGGAGGATGATGCCGGCGTGCTCTGGTTAGCAAAGTTCCGTTCTCATGGCGAGCGGATCAACGTACCTGCCATTGAGTCTGCCACCTTGCAGTTGGCCGATGCAGCGGGCCTGGATGTTCCATCCGTGAAGACAGAGACGATCGGCGGCAAGACCGTCATGCTGATTCAGCGCTTCGATCGTAGCTTGGTGGGTGGTGTGCAGCATCGGCATCACATGGTCAGTGCCCTGACGATGCTGGGCTGCCACGAATCGCAGTCGCGCGATAAAAGCTACGCCGACATTGCCGATGTGATTCGCGCCCGAACGGACGAGCAATCCATCAAGCCTGGCTGTCGCGAACTCTTTGGCAGGATGGTGTTCAACATCTTTGTCACCAACGACGACGATCATCTACGCAACCATGCATTCCTTTGGGATGCGGAGACGCGTTCATGGCGGCTATCGCCCTTGTACGATGTGATGCCGCGCTCAATGCTGGCAACTGAGCGCCATCTGCATCTCTGTGTCGGCCAAAAGGGACGACTGGCGACGCTGGATAACGCGCTGTCCGGTTATGCCCGGTTCGGTATCACACGGCAGGACGCACTGGAAATCATCGATCGGGTCTGGCGTGTCGTACGCGAATGGCGGGTTCGCTTCGAAAGCTATGGTGTCGTGGGCCGCGAAATTGAGGCTATCGCATCGGCCTTTCGACATCTCGATGAGGTGGCATCTACGGATCTGAAAAAAATGTTGTAAGAATATTTACCTTGAGAAATGTCACTTGCAGTCACAATCCGTCCCTGTTCTGGAAACAAGGACCGATAAGTTTTTCCGGCGACGATGTGACCGCTTGACACCCGATTTCCAGGTCGATATTGTTCGATCCATCAACCGTGACGCGTAACGCATCGCGGCCAAAGTGGTAGCTGGCCACGCAAAACAAACAGCATTGATGAGTGTCGTAACTGGGCAACCGGTTCGCCACATTTAACAACGGTAGCCAACTTGGCAGCCGTCGGATCGCAGGGCTCAAGAGAGTTCTCGTCCATTCAGGCAGTGATAGCGGTTCCGCTCGTCCCTGCATTTCATGGCAACGACCGCCTCGGCGGTTTTTATTTTCTGTCCTGGCCGTCAAAGAGACGGGAAGCGATAGAAAAATCTCACATGCCCAGCATTCATGGGCCTTTGGACGCTCTGGCAGTCATCCTGCCACGGCACTAAAACCACAACTAAAACTCACGCTCAACGTTCAAGACAACGGGGGCCGCCGAATTCCGGTGGCCAGCAGGCCAGGCAATCTGCCATCCCCGCGTTGCGAGTGAAGATGCGTTGGAAGATTCATCTGCGCACCATCGGCCGCCATGCCGATAACCATCCTCCCGCCGGGCGAAAGCCTTCCGCGATGGTGTGCGCGTGAATGCACGGGCGCGAGGCCTGCCCGAATCGTTACCCATAGCCTCATCCCGGTCGTGATCGACGACCAGCACTCCGCAGCGACCGGCTGAATCCGGTTCAACACTCACCAACGGGTGGCGGGGATCGGAGTGCGACTGGGCCCCGGATGATCGGTGGGCGTGCGCGATCTGCACCCCGCTTCGATCCTCGCTTCCCGTGGCCGGCGTCCAGTCATCGATCAACCTCAAGCACTGAACAGGAATAGTCATGAGCAAGTTCACCACACAACGCAATTTCGGCTTCGGCAAGCAGATGGACTGGGCCGGCCACCAGGCCCTCAAGGATCTCTATGGCCGTGGACATTTCGGCACCGTGGCCAGTCATGCCCAACGCTGGCGGCAATTCTGCAACTGGGCAAGATCGAACCACGGTATCAACGATGCCTGCGCCATCGATCAGTCCCTGATGGAAAGCTATGCCGCTGACCTGGCAGAACGGGTCGAGGATGAAACCTTGGCGGTTAGCTACGCCCAGAACCTGATTGTCTCGGCCAACATCACCATGGAAGCCCTGCGTCAGGACAAGATTATCCGTATCAAGTCCCCGGCAAGCTGGGTCGGAAAACGGCAAACTGTACGCACCAGAGTACCGGATGGCATGGACTGGGTAGGCATTGATCGCCTGGTGGCCTGCTTGCGCCGGAAAAATCTCCACAGGACAGCCGTCATCGTCCTGCTATGTCGGAGTTTCGGGATACGTCTCCGCGAGGCAATTCTCGCCAACTACGCTGAATGGCATCGTCAGGCCAAGGAACGTGGACAAATTGATGTCAGGGATGGCACCAAGGGCGGCCGAGGCAAGGAAGTCGAACGCTGGGTGCCGGTCAGCGAACGTGGCAAAGTTGCCCTTCGAGAAGCTATCCAGGTAAGAAGCCAGTTGGGCGGACAGAACCTGCTCAGAACTGACGAGAGCTTTGACGATTTGGTCAATGATGGCGAAGTCCATCGGGCGAGAAAAGTCCTGCATGAGTTCGGCATCAAGGGTTATCACGAACTCCGGGCCGCTTGGGCCTGCGAGCGGTACGAGGAAATCTCGGGAGAGACCGCTCCGATCCTGCAGGCAGGCAGCTCACCTGGACAGCAAAACGATGATCAGTTCCGGCTGACCATGGCGCGCGAACTCGGTCATGACCGGATCGATGTCGTGGCGGCCTACATCGGGCCAAGGCCATGAGCATCGCGATCCTGCTGAAACGATCACTGCCGGGATCGAAGTCGAGTATCGCCGGCCACATCGAGCGGGGAGAGAGGATTGCCCAGGCAATCCAGCAGCGCTTCGGCATCAGCGAACCGCACCAATGGCAGGCCAAGCATTTGCGCTGGGTGCTGGAACGTTGGGCCAGCGAGAAATCGGAGGTGACGCGGTATGACTACTGGCGGACGGTACGGGTGCTGGCGGCAGCGTTGGGAAAATGGCAGGACTGGCGGCCGCATTTGCGGGGTGAATGGTGCAGGGGCGGGGCAGGCGGGCGGAAGCCGAAAATCTCCAATTCGGACTTATGTTGAGTCGCTGCCTTGAATAACCAACGCCGGAAGTACCACCCACCAGGATTCCGACTTCAATCGCTTCTGGAACTCAGGATTACTGACCATTGTCGAGGATCGCCTCACCAGGCTTTCGACCGTAGCCCGAATAATCTTGCCTTCCGGAATATTGCCATTCTTGGCAAGGCGCCCGACGATCACACCTGACGAAGTTGTGATTTCCCGCCTGTCCTCCTGTTGAACAATGAAAAGCGGATCACCAACAGCAAGACTTGCGAGTACCCGATGAATCGGGTCACCGTTCTGTTTGCGACCCGCAAAATCCAGATCGACGCCCTTTAGACCGAGTGAAACGTAACGCAGCGATAACTCGGGACGACGCTCGATGGTGGTTGGCAACGGGGAACGACAGATCGTTTCGCCGATAAGAGCAGGAGAGAATGGATTGGAACGCTGTGTTCCCTGACAGAGTATGAGATTCTCTTTGGCTCGCGTCATGCCGACATAGTAGAGACGCCGCTCATCATCCGAAGCATCGCGCCAATCCCCGCCATCAAGGATCGTGACGTGGCGGAACTCTCTTCCCTTGGCCCCATGCACGGTTGAGATGATGATGCGGCCACGTTGCGAGCGCCGCGCCTCGTTGCCAAACTCGAATAGTTCATCAATCAGCCAACTTGACGGTATGCGCTCATCGGCCCAGGCCATCTCGATTTCGTCGATGAACTGGCTGAGTAGGGTTTCCCACGGGTTGTCGGATCGGCCGCCACCATAGCGGGCCTCGAACCAGCGCTTGAGTGCTGCCGGATGTGTCCGTCGTTTTGGTTTGGTCTTGAGCATCTCAAGCAGCACATAGCCTTCACGCACTTGGTGCAACCGGGGTTGGCCTTTTTCTTGGTCGGTTGTGGTGTACCGGATACCTTCGACCTCGCACCAGGCGCGGATAGGATCCAGTGTGGCGTGGTTGTGCGCCAGAACGGCGAAATCCGACCAGTCTGACCCAGGGTTAAGCGACTTCAATCGCCTGATTTCTCTCATTGAAACCTCGGCCTGACCGATTGTGTCACTCGGGACATCCAGAATCTGCACACGACCTGTTGCCAGTGGATCGATCGAGGCCCAACGGCCACCTGCCGGTTCGGTACGGCGGGCATGGTTGACTCGGATGGGATGCTCTCGCTTCATGCGATCAGCGCTCGATGCGATCACCTGATTGGCTGCATCGATAATATGAGACGTCGAGCGGTAGTTTTCCACCAGATAATCAATCCGGGCTTCGTAGTCCTGTTCGAAGCGGCGGATGAATTCGTTGCTGGTATTGCGGAAGGAGTAGATGTTCTGATCGTCATCTCCGACGGCCAGGATCGTCAGCTTGGCGTCGCGATCCTTGGATTTGCGTCCGGCCAACCCGCTAATCAGCGCATATTGGCTTGCATCGATATCCTGGTACTCGTCGACCAAGATGTGGCGATAACCTGCCAGCAGGCGATCCCGCAGTTCGTCACCATCTTCCGGTGTTGCAACATCCTCTCGCCTGCCTTCGAGCAGCGCCAGTGCATCGTCGAGAATGCGGTCAAAGGTGATCTCTTCGCCATGTTCGGCAAGCTTCGCCAGGCTCGTGCCGGTCAGGCGCAATGCCATAGCGTGATATGTCAGTACAGTAATACCGGCTGCTTCGTTGCCAATAAGGGCATAGAGGCGCTGTCGCACCTCGGCAGCAGCAGCTCGATTGAATGTGAGCACCACAATACTGCGTGCCTGCTCCCGCAGTACGCGTAGCAGGTAGGCGACTCGGTGCACGATTACGCGTGTCTTGCCGGAACCCGGGCCGGCGAGGATCAAGCGATTGATGTTGCCCTTGTCAGCGACAATTTGTTGCTGCAGCGGATGGCGCAGCTCCTCGACGATGCGGCGATAAGATTCCTCCGTGGTTGCGCGCTCCAGCAGCTCCCGGCGTCCGGCGAAATAACGACGGATGAAGTCCAGCTTTGGCAGCGTGAAATAGGCCAGGACAAAGCTCAAAGCGTCAGAGAGCTTCTTGAGCCCGAGTCGCGCGTACTCCTGAATGACGTGTACCTGAAAGTTCTTCTCGCCGTAATGCTCGCGCAGTGGAGCATAGTCGGCATTGGTGAAGCCCCGTGGTTTCTCCTCCGGGAACACATGGATGGTCATGGCCTGGCGAAATACGCTCTTGCCGCGATCAATGATCAGTACCCCGTTGTCGTGCAGGTAGAGCAGGCCCGCCTCGATGGCAGACAGTTCATCCTTCAGTGTGGGACCGAGCATCAGGTCGGCACGCATGGCAGCCGCTAACTCGCCCATCTTGCATTCGACCCGCAGATCGACGCCACGCAGATGGGCATCGAGACGGGAAAGCAGAAACTGGAGCAGAACGCCCGCAGCTGCGCGGCGACGGCTGGCGATTTCGCGGATATTCGACCATGACCGTAACAGACGTACCCTCAACAGCTCCCGACGCATCACGCGCACATCGAACATGGCTCGCCGCCCGTGACTTTCCTCTCCGAAGGGACGCGCCAGCGATCGCATCAGGGTCAGGAGTTGGTCGGGCAGAACATCGGCTCCTGATCGTAACTTGACCTCCTGGCAGACCATGCGCAGATTCATGTCCTGCCAGTCGCCTCCGTCCGCCTCGGGTGCCAGTTCCGGCAGCAGATCGAGCAGGGTCGCTTCGAGGCGGCTTAGCCGATCGGCTCGGTCGCTTGATGCGTCCTTGACGCCGCGGCGGAGTAGCACGGTCAGTGAGATATCGTTGGTCAGGATCCCCAGAGTTTCCAACTGATGGAGCATGCGGATGCATTCCTCACTGGGCACCCCAAGCTGCAGCATCAGTGTGTCCGTACTGATACCTTCGTCATCGTCGGCATTGATCAGGATTGATACGAGGTCGAGGTATTTCCGCCGCATGTCATCCGAGAGGTCGGCGCGTGCCAGACGCGTGCTGGCATCCTCCAGCGAGCCAACCTTCAGGCTGCCGGGGAAAACACGGGTGTGGTTCTCGTTGCGTTCGAGAAAGCGGGCGCGCTCAAGCCAGGCAAGGGCGGTGCGGACCTTGGTATCGGCATCCGGGTTTTCTGCCTCGATGGAAGTTTCGAGTTCCTCGTCGGCGAGGATCTCGCCGGGCGTGACGACCACGTCGATGCTGTGAGTTTTTGCCGAATAGCGTCGCAGGGTGCGCAGAATGCCGGCGATGTCCTGGCGCGTCAGGCGCGACTTGGCCGTCAGAGCAAACTGCGACTCTACATCTTCTTCGTCGTAAAGCAGGATGCAGCGAGACTCCTGCCGATCACGACCGGCGCGGCCGGCTTCTTGCAGATAGTTTTCAAGGGAGCCGGGAATTTCAGCATGAATGACGACGCGAACGTCTGGCTTGTCCACCCCCATACCAAACGCATTGGTGGCTGCAATAACGCGCAACTCGCCGGCGATGAAGCTTTGCTGGATATCTTTCTTGTGGCCAGCTTCCAGGCCGGCATGAAAATGGGCGCAGGCCCATCCCATGTCCTTGAGGAAATCAGATATTTCCTCGCAGCTCTTGCGCCGGGCGGCAAACACAATGGCGCCACCGGGTGTGTCCTTCAACTCCTGTTCGAGTATGCGGTGGATGAGGGGGAACTTTTCGGCCTTGGTGACAGGCATCACCTCGTAATGGAGGTTGTCCCGTTCGTGGCCGCCGTCGAAGCTTGCCAATTCGAGGCCCAGCGATTCCTTGAAGTGTGCCTTGAGGTCGGCGACGACTTCTTTCTTCGCTGTGGCGGTGAAACAGCAAACGGGTGCCAATTCCTTGCCGTAGCGCTCGCGAATGAAGCGCGACACGTAGAGGTAATCGGGCCGAAAATCGTTGCCCCATTTCGACAGGCAGTGCGCTTCATCAAAAACCCACGCACCGATCTCGCGGTAACGGATCGCATCTACCAGTGCCTTGTTGCGGAACTGCTCGGGCGAAACCAGCAGGAGGCCGACATCGCCGAGTCGTACCTTTTCCAGAACGTCATGACGCTCCGGCATTGATAACAAGCCATTCAGGGTAGCGGCACTGTAGATACCGAGTTTGACCAGATTGTCGACCTGATCCTTCATCAGGGATTGCAGCGGCGAAATGATGATGGTCAGCGCGCCGTTGCGCCAATGCCGGGAAAGCGCGGGGAGTTGGTAGCAGATCGACTTGCCACCACCCGTCGGCAGGATCGCCAGGATCGACTTCCCGGCGTAGCCCGCACGGACGATGTCTTCCTGCAGCGATCCACCGGTTGCATTCGGTGGCTCAGGCCGGAAGCCAGGATGTCCAAAGTAACGTTCGAGTTCCTTGCTCGGGTCGAGATAGGTCTGGCAGTAATGGCAGGCCGGATCGTCGCACGGGCGTTCCCGCAGTTCCCGGATCAGGTCGCGAACGATCGGGTATTGGAAACGCACCCAGGGTGGAATGACGGAATTGCCGCCGGCCACGCGCAGCCAGGCAATAAGGTAGGACAGCGGTTTGCAGCGGGCCGGGTTGTCAATCGCTTCGCCCAGCAGGGCCGTACTCCGCGTGGCGCATACCTTGCCATTCAGGAGGTTTCGGGCCGCTGCCTTGACCTCCTCTGGCGAGGGTGCTTTTGCGCGACGCAACGTGGTGAAAAAGCTACCGACGCCGGCATCAGGATCCCGCGTCAGCAAATAGTGGTGGCAGGCCAGTTCCTCGGGCAAGGTTTCGCCCAATGCTTTGAAAGCGTCGAACTGGTCCTGCCAGAGCTTGAGCGCCAACTGGGCATCCTTGAGCGGGTCGCTGCGCGTATCACGTACCAGCTTGTAGTCCTTTACCAGGCTGTGATACGGATTCTGCGGAAAGGCGATCGGGGACAGTTCCAGCGTGTCGACGATGGGAAGGGCAAGGAGCCTGAGTTGAGGAAAGCGCTGTCGCAGCACGGGGATATCGTGTCGCAGCAGGTTGTGGCCGACGACGAAGCTGGCACCTTCTGTCAGCGCATCGAGTTGATCGGCAATGTTGTGTGCCTTCGCCACATTCGGCACGACGACCTGGCCGTGGGTATCAGGGCGCCATGCCGCGATTTTGCGAACGTCCAATGCGTCATCTGCGGCAGTCTCGATATCGAGGCAGAGACACTTGGGCGCAAAGGACATAGCGAAACGACAGTCAGGTGGTCGGTTTGATCGGCCCGAGCGCTTCAACCGCCGCTTCGAGTTGGCCGGCGACGGTATCCAGTTCGCGCAGCAACTGAACGTCGACATCGAAGTTGCCTTCGTATTCCGCCAGATTGCGTTTGGCGTGGCAGCGGTCCAGCACCCGCCATTGGGCAGGGGAAAACCCGACGGTGTGTGCCAGTGCCTGAAAAACGAGAATTCGGTTCTCGGATCGGTAGCCATGCCAGCGCAGTGCCGCAAGGGCCAAGGCATGCGCGGCGTTGTAGGCAAGATCGAAGCGGCTTTCGTCACCCAAGCCGGAAATGGCTGCATCCTTGCGCTTGCGTTTAGCCGAGCGCACCAGGCCATCGAACTCCGACTGGCTGGGCGCCTCCTGCTTTAGCCCGCCCTTGCTGACTTTAAGCAGGTTGTCCAGCGGGGAGGTCATCCTCGGTTCCCTTCAGGAAAATCTTGGGTTGGGCCAGCACGCGCGTTACGAAGTGGTTGTCGTCGCGCACCTTGCGCTCGAATTCCGCCGTGCCATAAAGCGTGGGGCTGATCTTGCGGCCCAGGGTCTCTTCGGCGGTCGACAAGGCGTTGAAAAGGTCGGCATAGGCCATGTCGTCGCTGACGACCAGAACATCGATGTCACTGGTGGCGGTATCGCTTCCCTTGGCCACCGAGCCGAAAATGAAAGCAAGGTGAATCTTGTCTGCCAGAGGGGCCAATACATCGCGCACGACATCGGCAAGCCCGAACGTCTTGAGCACGATGCTGCGCAATTCGCTGAAAATCGGGGCTGCACGGTTGGCCTGATAGTGCTTCTGGTTCCCAACAGTAGTCGCGCTGACGAGCCCGGACGAGACCAGTCGTGCCAACTCGCGCTGAAGTCCGCCACGGCCGGTCGCTGTCAGGCGCAACAATTCGTTGGTGTAGTAGGAACGATCCGGCTGGCCGTAGAACAAAGTCAGCAGCCTCCGTTGCACGCCCGAGAATAGTGCCCCTGCCAGAGAGGTTTCTATCTGATCCATATTGGGGATCATAGGCCCCAATATGGGGATGCGCAAGTGTCCCGGAAAAGTCGGCGCTGGCAGGACGGCGCCAGATCAGTAGCCCGCCAGATTTTCGATCCGGAAAATCTGATCCAGTTCATTGCGCCCGGTGTTGGCGAAGAACTTGACGGTCATGAAGCGCCCGCCGTCATCCTGGGCCAGCATCAATGGCGTGCCATAAACCTTGTGCTCGGCCAGCACCTTGTCCAGCGTATCGTCACCGTTCAGGATGTGATTGCCCTTGGTCTCGATCAACAGCAGGCCATCGCCCGTGGTGCGGCCTGTCACCTTGACAGCGAAATCGGGGAAATAGCGGTCGCCGCTGGGCATGACGATGCCGATGGACCACGGCTTGCGCGGATCATTGCGGAACCAGTATTCGACTGTGCCCGACGTGTCGGCGTCGAGGTGCTCGGCGAATGTACGCTCTGGCCCGTTCAAGTCTTGCGGCATGACGCCATAGACGTTGAGGCGTGATTTCTTCACGCCAGCTGGCAGCTCAACAAACTCCGGCAACTTGTCGGTATCGAAAATCTCCTTGAACTTTGCAGCGCAGCTGCGCGCCGCCAGTCGGATCAAATTGGGGTAAGCGGCCATGATGCGGTTCAAGGCGCGGTCGAGCCCATCGGCGTCAACGTCGATGCCGCGGTGAGAAAACTCGGTTTTCAGCCTGCCCAGCAGCGCATCGTGCAAATCACGTGGATCGAGATATTCCGCGTCGAACATCACGTTCTGTGCACGACGGGCGATTTCAGCGTCGGACAGGCGAGCCTGGATCGACTCGGTTTCCTCGCTGCCCTCGAACAGATCGACGGTCTGTCGCGTTACCTTCACTGACTGGCGAAACCCGGCATTGAACACCTTGTCGTCGATGGCGATGTTGGCGGCGATGCAGGTCAAGAGATCAGCCGTCGACAAGGGCAGGCGCTCGGAACGATAAGTGCGGGGAATGCCAGCGCGTAGGGGGTAGCGCCGATTGCCCGACAGCAGCGGCCCGGATGCTGCGGATTGGCCCGCGGTGGCCGGCGGCATTTCCGGAGATGTGAGCACCAGATTCGTCAGAATCCCAGTTGGGTGCCATGCTGGCGCTTCGGTCGCGTGCCGTCCGTCAGCCGGGGGCGTATCCGGTGCCGGCCAGGCCGGCGCCGTGTAGGGGACGGTCAATAGTTGCGCCTGCCCATCCTGCACCACCTGAATTTCATTGCGTCCGGCAACTTTCACCACCATCGTGTAAGGGCAGACGTGAGAAAGTTCACTCTGGATGGCATTGATCTTGTCGCCGGCCTGTACCAGCCCGCTTTGATTGGCGGCATCGGCCAGAAACACATAACCGTGGCGCAGCAACTCGGGCAGCTTGCGTTCCAGCGTCGGCCCCTGCAATTTGCCATGCACGCGCAGAATGCGGCCGACCACCTGAATGCCGAAATCCGTGTCTTTCGCGCCGCGCATCGAGACTAGCGTAAAGGCGCGCGGCGCATCGAAACCCAGCGCCACGGCCACCTTGAAGATCAGCACTTCCTTCTGCTCGTCGATGGCCACGGCCAGCAGATCATCGTTCGGATCGTCCGCCGTGTACCAGGCGATTTTCGATTCCGCGATGCCCAATGCCGCCAACCGCATTCGTGCCTCCTCGATGGCTGCATTGCTGTTGCCCACTTGCACCAGCATCAGCGGCACCAGTCCGATGCCGGCCGCCTGCAAGCCCTGCTTGATCGCGCCGTGCATGCTCCAGCCATCGGCCAGCGCGGTGGCGGCAAAGTCGACCAGTGCTTTTTGGTCATCCGCCGCCAGATAGGCAATCGACTTGATGCCGTCCTTGATCAGGCCGGCGTCCACCGCTTCCTTGCGGCTGACGCGAATGCGGTGCAGATGCCCAATGCCGGCAGCCTTCTTGAATTTCTCGACATCCTGATCGTCGGGCGTGGCCGTGATCATCAGCGTGAAGTCTGGGCTCAAGGCCTCGCGGTAGAAGCGCACCGCCTCGGCGGCACGGGTGAAACCGTGGTGGGCCTCATCCACGACGGCACCGATACGGAAGCCATCGGCGCGCAGTTCCGCGATCAAGTCATCCAGTGCCAACACGAATTCGCCGCCGCTGCGTACCCGCCGCGTTTCCTTACTGGCCGCAGCCACCGACGCCCATGTGGTGACATAGACATCGCCGCTCTTGGTGCCACGGGTCTTGCGGTCGCCTTGCAGGTCGCGCACGCGCAGGCCGACGAAAGTGGACTTGATGGCCCCCTTGGCCTGCTCAACCAGCCCGGAGAAGGGCGTAAACCAGAACCAGACGATGCGGGCATTGCTGTCGCGATCCGGTGCCGCAAAAGTCTCGGCAATCATGCCGGCCATCAGAGTTTTTCCCGATCCGGTCGGAGCTTCCAGCAACAGGCAGCCGTTGAAAGCCGTCGCTGCCGTGGAGCTGGCATCGTCGCCGGCCTGCCGCAACTGACTTTCGGCGTAGCGGAAAATTTCCAGTGCGTTGGCTACCGCCTCGCGCTGATAACCCTTAGGGGCCGGCGCGCTCATGGCCGTCCTCCCGTAGTCGACGAAGACCGTGCGCCGAAACGATTGACCAGGAATGCCGGAATCGGCTCGAAGGCCGCACGCGGATCAGTCAGCCGCTGGGCCAGTAGCGCTGGTTGCCACGAATACACTACCGCCTGCCCAGCGGAATGAATCGCGGATTCCACCGTATCGAGGACAGCATCCGTCAGTTTCGGCAGATAAATCACCAACCCGCGTTTGCTTTCCGTCGTTTGCATCGGCAGCTTGGCTTGATAGGGCGTCAGCGCAACGTCGTGAATCAGTTGCAGCGCCGTCCAAACCTGGTCATGCTGAATGCTGCGAAATACCGTGGCGGCCGGGATGCGCCGGCAGCGCAGGTAGGCGAATCCGCCGCCCAGACCGTCGACGGACAGCCCCTTCTTGTTGGTGTAGCCGGAAATCACCCGTCGCACGCGCTCGGCGCAGACATCGCGGCAGAGATTTTTGTCCGGCGCCTCGGCCGTGGCTTCGGTGCTGGAAACGAGAATGAAACGGCGCTTGCCGCCATCTTCCTTGTTGAGGTTCAGCACAGCGTGAGCCGTTGTGCCTGAGCCGGCAAAGAAATCCAACACCAAGGCATTCTTATCGCCAGCAATATTAAGGAGGTGCCGAATCAATCGCGTCGGTTTCGGCGTGAACTTCAATTCAGGCAGAAGCTCACGCAACTCCTTTGCTGCTTCATCTGTATGCCCAACCATATCATGCTTGAGCAATGACACAGGCATCATTCCCTGCTGGATCTCTGACATGAAATTCTTCAAGGCTGGCACGCTGTTCGTACCTTTGACTCCCCACCAAATTCGGCCCTCTGCCACATTGCGTTCGTGAACTTCACGGGACATACCCCATACTCTGGTGCGCTTTGGCCATATCTCCTCACCGGTGTTCGGCTGGGAAATTGGGTAGTAGAGATTAGGTCGTTCGTCCGCCGTATAGCGGCACGTATAGTCCATCGCTTTCCACACGCCACGGCGGTCTTTGTCCGGGTTCTTGTACCTGTCGGACTGCTCTGATGTCATCGGTAGCAACTGACGCACAAATGCCGGCGAGGCGCGATACGCTAAAACCGATTCATGCAGGTAACCAATATCTTTTGTATCCGGTGGTGGGGAGTAGCGCTTTTCCCATGCAAATGTGCAAAGGTGATTGCTCTCGCCAAACACGTGGTCCATCAATAGCCGTAGGTGTGCCCCTTCGTTATCGTCGATAGAAACGAAGATCACACCGTCCTCAGTCAGCAGTTCTTTGGACAGCTCCAGCCGCCGATACATGAATTCCAACCACTTGGAGTGCCGGTAGGCATCGTCCTTGTCGATGAAGCGGTCGTTGTAGATGAAGTCGCGGTTGCCGGTGTTGTACGGTGGGTCGATGTAGATGCATTTGACGCGACCGGCATGGGTCATGCGCAGGTAGCGCAGGGCATCGAAGTTGTCGCCCTCGATGATCAGGTTGTCCTGTGCGTTTTCACCACATGACAGATCGACATCCCAATCCAACGCGACAAAGTCATTGTTGATTGACAGATCGTGGTCGATCTCGTCGCGCTCCCACACCAGCCCGAAGCGCGGCCGCCGATCGCGTTCGCGTAGCAGGCGGACAAGTTGGTCCTTGGTGTAGTCGTCGTAATTGTCAGCCACAGGCAGAAGCGATCAGGTTTCTGGATCAACCCAGGCGACCAAGATCGTGCGCCGGGAATGACGTCGAATTGACGTGTGGCGTCATTGTAATTGACGTGGTGCGCTTTGCGCGAGGCGTCAATGCACACCAACATTCAGCCCATGCACATTGGGCAAGTTATTCGAGCTATCCGGGAGGCACGCAAGGCGACGCTAGAGGAAATTGCGTTCGCCGCCAACACCAATGCCAGCAACCTTTCCCGTATCGAGCGAGGGCAGCAGGGATATTCGCCGGAGGTGCTGGAACGGATTGCACTAGCACTTGGAGTCACGGTTGCTGAACTACACGTGCAAGCTGAAACGGCAGTCAGTGCCGGGGCAAAACCCGACCCGGGGAAACAGAGTCAACTATCTGCCGGTGCATTCACTACGAAATATGCTGCGCTCTCACGTGAACACCGGGAACTCACCGACGAGTTCATGGCCTTGCTGCTACGTCGACAACGGACGGCAAAATAGGGCGGTCTATTTAGCGCATCGTCGCCGTCCCGCCAGCGCCGACTTTTCGTGGTGCCCTATATCGTCAGCGTCGTAAGATATCGTTCGCCGGCTCACCCCTTGCGCCAGCTATCGGCAATCATGTCGCGTAGATCAATAAATTCGAGACCCGCATGAAATGGTTCGAGCAATTGAAGGTTTATTTGTTTCCACCGGTCAATCGGCACGCGGCGCTGGACATTGCGAAGCAGACGTTGGCGCTGTCCATGGTATCGGAACCGCTGATTTGCCACGGTAGGAAGCCAAGTCAGTTTCACATCTATGCCAACTTACCGGAGCCGTGCTGGTGGGTTCAGGTGCCGTGGGGCGACGGCAGGGATGAAGTATCCATCCGCAGCAGTCGAGTGATTGTCGTTGGCCGGCAATCGGGAAAGGTTCACTACGATGGCTCGGCTGGCGACGAGGGGTAGGTGATCGCTACCGATTGGTGTGTGCCATAACAGTAACGGTCAGGCAGCCGCCACCTGCAGCGGACTGTTGGTGCTGACTGCGATCAGATCCTCGATGCCACATTGCAAGACGGCGATGAGGCCGCCCAGCACGGTGGTCGAGACATGACTGGATTGTCCGTCGACGATGCGGATTAATTGCGGCACCGATATGTCGACACCAATGGACTTCAACATGCGCTGCAGCGCGGCGACGGAACGAATGCCGCGCTCGGCCATGACGACACGGATACGAAACGCCAGTGTGGCTGGGCCACCCTGGGCAGGGGCTTTACGGGACATGATGTCGATCCTCACAAAACGACAGGGGTCCGAAATTCGGGACGGCAGGATTGCCGGTGGCAGCATTGTAGCGAAATTACCACTGTCAGATAAAAAGTTTCATAAGATGATTGACAACAGCAAATTACGCCACCATACTTCGCCCCCATTCAAGCCACAAAGATCATGACTTCAACTTACCACGCCCATTTCTCGACCCACCGCACACCGGCCATTGCCGGCGCAGTGTCGTGTCTCGTCGCGGCGATAGGAACTGATCCACGCCCCACGCGATTCGCCTCCTGCGGCACGGTCATTGTCGAATCGACAGTGGGCTATTCGTGGAATCTGGGCAAAAGGAACATCCGGGAGGGACGGCAAATGGCGTAAGCCAACAGTCCCAGGCAAGCAGCAAACGCCAAAGCCCGGATCTCCGCAAGGAATCCGGGCTTTGTGTTTTTGGGTTTTCGAAATCCTTCCGTGATCGGAAGGTCCGTTGCAGCGATGCGGCGGTGGTTCTCAAACAATTCGGATGCGGTTGATCTGTCGAATCTGGAATCGGACTGTCCTCACACGGCCCGTGTTTCAGGTTCGACGGAATCCAGGTGCGCCGCTGGCCTGTCCGTCCCCGCGGGGATGGAGAACAGCGGCACTCACAAACCGGCAGCGACATGTCTGCCATCAACCGACAGGAGCAGAAATCATGAAACCGAAAATCAAGCCACGGAACCCTTTCGTGGTTCTCGCGAAGTTCCGCAAGGCCGGCAGCCACGACAAGCCGGCCAAGTCGATTCGCCAGCAAGAGAAGCAATCGCTGGCCAAGACAATCAAGCAAGACCCGGAGTCATGGCACAAGCGCATGTCCATCGAATGCGTTTCTGCCATGACTTCGGCCCCATCAGGGTGTGGCGCAGTTGGTAGCGCGCCTCGCTTGGGACGAGGAGGTCGCTGGTTCGAGCCCAGTCATCCTGACCATCAGAATATTTTGGAGGCATCATGCGCATTCATGTTCTATCCGACCTCCATACGGAGTTCACGCCCTACACCCCGGACCCTGCCGCTGATCGCGCGGATGTTGTGGTCCTGGCCGGCGACATCGGGCTGCGCACGCGGGGCGTCGAATGGGCCAAGCGCACATTTCGACAGCCAACTTTTTATGTGCCTGGCAACCACGAGTACTACGGTGGGCACCTGCATCGCACTCTGCTGAAAATGTCAGCGCTCAATGACGAGCGCTTCATGGTCGCGGATTACGACGAAATGATTGTTGGTGATGTCCGGTTGCTCGGTTTCACGGCATGGACGGACTACACGGTGACAGGCAACCAGCCTTTGGCTACTTGGGACGCCCGGTCGTCGATGGCTGACTTCCGGGCGATTCGAATCGGCAGCTATCGCAAGGTGGTGCCGGAGGATTTCATCCGGATCAATATCCAGTCGAGGCAATGGCTCGAACACAAGCTGGCGGAGCCCTTCGATGGCAGGACGGTGGTTGTGACACATCACGCGCCCTCGATGGTTTCCCTGCAGGGGAACGGGTATGCCTCCTCACATCTGGATGGTGCCTACGCTAATCGGTGGGAACACCTGATGGGCAGCCAGATTGCCCTCTGGATACATGGCCACAGTCATCATGCGGTCGATTACGAGATCGCGGGCACGCGGATCGTCTCGAATCCGAAGGGCTATCCCGGCGAGGACTGCGGTTTTTCCCCTGGCCTGATCGTGGAAATCTGAACGTAGTCGAAGGCAGGCAGTTTCAATCGCATCCGGGTTGCATGGCTCAAGCCATGAGCTTCGTGAAGGAAATAATGCGCTCAATTGAGTGCGGAAAGGAAGGTGGACTATGGCAAACATGCAACTCTTCGCCACAAGCCGTGGGCGGCTGTTGCCGCAGGCAGATGCGCTCAACGAGGCGGGCGGGACGGCTTACGCTCTGCCGCCACGGGAGCGCCTGGCGCAATACCTGATGACTGGCACGTTGAACGGCACCTTCTATGCCGCCGCCCAGGCCCAGCTGGATGCCATTCTCGGTCTTGCCGATGAGCTGGATGCCGAGTACCTGGCGAAGGCGGCGATCTACGCGCGTTCGCGGGGGCACATGAAGGATGCTCCGGCGCTGATTGCGGCCGTGCTGACGCGCAAGGATTTGGCATTGGCAAAGATCGTGTTCGAGCAGGTTGTCGACAACGGCAAGATGCTGCGGAATTTTGTCCAGATCCTGCGTTCCGGCCAGACCGGGCGCAAGTCGCTGGGAACGGCGCCCAAGCGTCTGGTGCAACGTTGGCTGGAGAACGCGAGCGACCGACAATTGCTGAATGCGTCGGTAGGCCAGCAGCCTTCGCTTGCCGATGTCGTGAAGATGGTGCATCCGCGTCCGCAGGATGCAACGCGTGAAGCCTTGTATGCCTGGTTGATTGGCAAGGCGGTTGATGAAACCAAGCTGCCGGAAATCATCCGCGACTTCGAGCGCTTCAAGCGCGGCGAGGGAGAGATGCCGGACGTGGATTTTCGCCTGCTTGCCGGATTGCCGCTCACGACCGAGCAATGGAAGCAGATCGCCCGGAATGCACCCTGGCAGATGACGCGCATGAACCTGAACACCTTTGCGCGTCATGGCGTATTCGATGGCGAGCTGGATGGCCTGCTGGCTGCAAGGCTGCACGATCCGGAAGCGATCCGCCGCGCGCGGGTGTATCCGTATCAGCTGTTGGTCGCCTATGCGAATGCCGCGGCAGAAGTGCCTGCCGTGATCCGCGAGGCGCTGCAGGATGCGCTGGAGACATCGCTCGCCAACGTGCCGGAGCTGGAAGGCCGGACCTGGGTGTTGATCGACGTCTCCGGCTCGATGAGTTCGCCAGTGACCGGGCAGCGGTCGGGTTCGACATCGAAAGTACGGTGCATCGATGTGGCCAGCTTGATCGCTGCCGTGATCCTGCGAAGGAATCCGGTGGCCGGCGTTGTCGCTTTCGACACGGCTGCACGCGAGTTGTCGCTTAACCCGCGAGACAGTCTGGTGACCAATACCGGGAACATTGCGGCGTTGATGGGGGGCGGGACTGCTGTGTCGAGTGCCTTTGCTTTGCTGAACAGCAAGGCGGCGGCGGGCGATACCGTGATCCTCATTTCGGACAACCAGTCCTGGGCCGATACCGGCAATGGCGCAACAAAAACGATGCGCGAGTGGGAAGCCTTCCGCCAGCGCAATAAGGCAGCGCGCCTGGTCTGTATCGATCTGCAACCCTATGGGACGGTGCAGGCGGCCCCGCGTGACGATGTGTTGCATGTCGGCGGGTTCTCGGATGCCGTGTTTGACGTGTTGGCCAGCTTTGCCGCTGGCCAGTTGGGATCCAGTCAATGGGTCCGCGAGATTGAGGAGGTGACGCTGAAAAGCCAGGCCTGAAGTTTCGGCGCGAATGCCGACGGGAGTACATCGGACTGCAAATCCGCGGGGAAACTCGCGACTCTCGTCCACCTTGTCGCGCCACCCGTTACGCAGCGAATGCTGTTGGCACTACATCAGGATACGACGGTCGGAGGTTCGAATCCTCCCGTTACCGAATGCTGTTTTCGGTAACGTAGCTCAGAGGGTAGAGCATCGTAGGGCTTCGGCCCTGTGTGTCGGCGATTTTGTCGCTGCAATGTTTCGCGACGAATGCAGTGGGCAGTACATTGGAGATAGCAGGTTCGATTCCTGTACCGGGTTTGAACCGGGGCTCGCCTCGTTAATAGCGAGGAACGGCAAACACTGTCCGCAATTTTGTCGTCGCACCGTTTTTGAGGCGAATGCTGTTTTGACTACATGCTCCATGCAGGACCGGCAGGCATGACGCGCAAGTCATGCCGGGTATTGTCCTCACACAATGCCAGGAGCCGTCGGTAAAGGGCTCCACTGTCAGAACGATTTTGTCGCCTCGCCATTTTGGGAGTATCGAGTAATGCCGATCAAGCAGGTTCATACCGACCAACGCGTGCCAGTGAAGATCTGGACCGACGACGTCGACGAGAAATCCATGCAGCAGCTGGCGAATATCGCCAGTCTGCCCTTCATCCATCATCATGTCGCGGCCATGCCGGACGTGCACTTGGGCATCGGCGCGACCATCGGTTCGGTGATTGCCACCCACAAGGCTATTATTCCGGCTGCCGTCGGTGTGGATATCGGTTGCGGCATGGTGGCGTGCCGCCTGAGCATCACGGCGAATGAGCTGGATGAGAAGTCCCTGAAGGGTGTCTTCGATCAAATCAGTCGGGACGTTCCGGTTGGTCGGGGGATGCACAACAATCGGCGTGCGTTCGAGGAGGCGGCGCAGCCATTTGCCGCCCGTCTGGATCGTATCCTGGAGAAGCATCCGGTATTGGAAAAGTCCATTTGCGGCACGACCAAATGGGTCAAGCAGATGGGCACCCTGGGCGGCGGCAACCACTTCATCGAGGTCTGCCTGGATGAATCCGACCAGGTCTGGGTCATGCTGCATTCCGGTAGCCGAGGCATTGGCAACACGCTAGCCGAGTACTTTATCCAGTTGGCACGCAAGGATATGGAGCAATGGATGATCCATCTGCCGGATCGCGATCTCGCTTACTTCCCCGAAGGCACGGTGCATTTCGACGATTACGTCGAGGCGGTGCATTGGGCGCAGGAGTATGCATTCCAGAATCGGCAGTGCATGCTTGATCTGGTGCTCGAAGCGCTTCGCCGCCATTTGCCAGCCTTCGAGGTGACCAGCGAAGTGGTGAACTGCCACCACAACTATCCCGGATTTTTCACAAAACAGGGCGAATCTCGCTTAACCCATTGATAAAATTGGGGTTACGCCAATAACGCTTCGTA
>JAIEOJ010000277.1 GCA_019750575.1 Rhodocyclaceae bacterium
AATAACCAAGGACTCAATATCGCTGCCGTCGAGCGCGATACGGGACTCTCCAAAGATCTGCTCCGCATGTGGGAGCGGCGCTATGGATTTCCCGCGCCGGAACGTGACCAGCACGGTGAGCGCGTTTACAGCGTGCCCGACCTGGAGCGTCTGCGCTGCGTCAAGCGATTGATTGACAAGGGATTCAGACCCGGAAAAATCCTCAAGCTGGATACCGGAGAACTGGAACAGCTGCTTCAGGATACGAGGCCAGCGGTGCGGGCGGAAGCACACATGGACTGGGAGCCCTACCTGGAGCATCTGCGTCAGGGCGATCTGGCCACCTTGCGCAACGCCCTGCAACAGCAGCTGATTTTGCAGGGTTTGCAAGGCTTTGTACTGGACACGGCCGCACCGTTGACTGTGGCGGTTGGCGAGGCCTGGATGCGCGGCAGCATCCGCGTACACGAGGAACATGCCTTCAGCGAAATCCTCACCACCCTGCTCAGACACGCCATTTCCCTGTTCGGCGAGCGCGGCAGCCCGACCCTGCTCCTGACCACCTTGCCGGAAGAACAGCACGGGATCGGACTGCTCATGGCCGAAGCGCTGTTCATCATCGCCGGTGCCCGCTGCATTTCGCTCGGCACCCGCACCCCCGTGCTTGAAATCGTTGATGCCGCCGCCCGCCACGAGGCGGACTGCGTCGCACTCTCCTTCTCCGCCTCCTTCCCCGCCCGTTCGGCCAACCAGCAGGTAAAAGAACTGCGGCAGTTGCTGCCGGCAGGCACCGAAATCTGGATAGGCGGCGGGGGGGCTGCCACGATGCAGCTGATACCGGGCGTGTTCAGCGCCATTGCACCGCACAGCCCCGCCGAACTCGTACATGACTGGCTGCGCCGGCACGCCAGCTAGACGCGCAATGCGGCGCACATGAGCGCTGAAATAGTCACTTACAAAGACGCGGCAGGCCGCCAAGATCTTTCAGACGGATTTGCGCTCTAATCCTTGCGCCGGAAAATGTTTTTCCTGCGCCCGCGCACGTCGCAAGGAGAATGCAATGCCCCCGCTCAAAACCGTCGCCCTGCCAGTGTTTGCCATCGCCGCCTGCCTCGCCGGTGCGGGCAGCGCGTGGGCGGGCCACTCCCACATCAGCATCGGCATTGGTTTCGGCGTGCCAGTGCATGGTCATTACGGCCATCGTCATTTCTGGCCCAACCATTACGCGCCCCACTATTACGCAGGCCCGCGCCATTACGCGCCTCGCTACTACGGACCGTCCTACTACGGATCGTCCTACTACGCCTACCCGACAGCGCCCGTCTATGCCATGCCGGTGGTCGTCAGCCAGCCTGTCATCCGCCAGGTCGAGCCACAGGTGTATATCGAGCAGCCGCGACAGAGCGGTGGCATCGAGCCACAGGAAAACAGCCCCTACTGGTACTACTGTGCCGAGCGCAAGGCCTACTACCCTTACGTGAAAAGTTGTGCGGGCGGCTGGCAGCAGGTAAGCCCCACGCCGCAGGATCGGTAAAGCCATGCAGAAGCCGGCCACCTCGGCCTTGTCTGCGCTCACGGTCCTGCTCGGCATCACGCTCGCTGGCTGTGCAACGGCGCCCACCGGCCCGCGTGTCACCTCCTTGCCCGGTACCGGCATGAGCTTTGAACAGTTCCGCTACGACGACCAGCAGTGTCGTCAGTACGCGCATTCACGCATCCATCCGAACGCGGCCAACAATACCGGGGTGCGGAATGCCGCCATTGGCACAGCCATCGGCACAGTCGCGGGCGCGGCCATCGGCGGACAGCATGGCGCGGGCGTCGGTGCCGGCGTCGGCCTGGTCGGCGGCAGCATGGCCGGCGCCAGTGAATCGCAGTACGTCGCTTATGACACCCAGCGCCAATACGACTCGGCCTATTTGCAATGCATGTATGGCAAGGGCCACAAGGTGCCGGTGCCAGCCGGCATGCAGCACGAAGGGGCACGTCCTGCACCGCCGCCGCCGCCGCCCGGCTGGCGTGGCTGAAAACCCCGCCCCTGACACCGGCAGGCAACACCGTCTTACAAAGCCGATCTCACGCTGCCCTGAACAACTGGCAGGATATCGCCAGACCACAAGAACACACGGGAGAAAAAGTGAATCGCACTGGCCTCAACATCCCTGCCCTGCAAGCCCTGCTGAATTCCAGCCGCGCCTATTTCCAGCTGGCGCGCAAGCCGGAGCCGCCCCTGGCAACTGCCGAGAGTGTCAGCGAACTTCCCGCGTTTCAAAAAACTGGATATCGGGGAAACGTTCCTGCGTGAGATTGAGGTTCACGCGGCTGGGGGCCAGATAAACATAATCGCCGGCGCCGTCCAGCGCCACATTGAGCGGATTCTTGTCGCCGAGCTTGCGCAGTTCATCCTCGCTGCCCTTGAGCCAGCGTGCCGTCGCCACGTTGTAGGGCTCGAAAATCGCATCCACGCCGTATTCGTGTTCAAGGCGATGCTTGACCACGTCGAACTGCAGCGTGCCCACCGCGCCCAGGACCATGTCGTTTGAACCGAGGGGACGGAACAGCTGGGTCGCGCCCTCCTCCGCCAGCTGCTGCAAGCCTTTCTGCAACTGCTTGAGCTTGAGCGGATTGCGCAGGATGGCGCGCTGGAAATACTCCGGCGCGAACGAGGGAATGCCGGTGAAGCGCAGATCCTCGCCTTCGGTGAAAGTCTCGCCGAGGCGGATGGAACCGTGGTTGGGAATGCCGATGATGTCGCCGGCATAGGCTTCATCGGTGGTGTTGCGGTCGCGCGCCATGAAGGTGATGGCGTTGTTCACGGCCATGACCTTGCCGCCTGCCACCTGCTTGATCTTCATGCCGCGCTCGAAGCGGCCCGAACACACGCGCAGGAAGGCGATGCGGTCGCGGTGCTTGGGGTCCATATTGGCCTGGATCTTGAAGATGAAGCCGGAGAACTTGGGCTCGGTCGGCTCCACCTCGCGCGTCTCGGTCGAACGGTGCTGCGGGCCGGGCGAAAGATCGACGATGGCATCCAGCAGCGACTGCACGCCGAAGTTGTTCACGGCCGAGCCGAAGAACACCGGGCACTGCTTGCCGGCGAGGTAGGCTTCCTTGTCGAAGGTATGCGAGGCGCCGCGCACCAGCTCGATGTCCATGCGCAGTTCTTCGGCCTGCGAACCGATCAGCTCGTCCAGGCGCGGATTGTTGATGCCGTCGATGATCTCGGACGTGCCCTTCTCCGCATGCGGATCGAAGAAGGCGATCTGGTCGGTGTAGAGGTTGTACACGCCGCGGAACAGTTTGCCCATGCCGATCGGCCAGGTCATGGGCGCGCACTGGATGTCGAGCACCGACTCGATTTCATCAAGCAGATCGACCGGATACTTGCCGTCGCGGTCCATCTTGTTGATGAAGGTGACGATAGGCGTATCGCGCAGGCGGCAGACGTTGAGCAGCTTGATGGTCTGGGCTTCCACACCGTTGACCGAGTCGATCACCATCACGGCCGAGTCCACGGCGGTGAGTGTGCGGTAGGTGTCCTCCGAGAAGTCCTCGTGGCCCGGGGTATCGAGCAGGTTGATCATGCACTCGCGGTAGGGAAACTGCATGACCGACGAGGTCACCGAGATGCCGCGCTGCTTTTCCAGCTCCATCCAGTCCGAGGTCGCATGACGCGAAGCCTTGCGCGCGCGCACTTCACCAGCGACCTGGATGGCGCCACCAAACCACAGCAGCTTTTCGGTCAGCGTGGTCTTGCCCGCGTCAGGGTGGGAGATGATGGCAAAGGTGCGACGGCGCTGGATTTCTTCGATCAGGTTGCTCACGGCGAGGGCTGCGCAGGGCAGATAAAAGCAAAGCCCGCGATTATACCGACCTGCACGGCCGGACCGGGCCTTCCCCGCGCTGACTCACATGTCGCAAGGCTGACCATGAACATGCAGAAAAGCATGGTCAGACAAAAGGCGAGAAGGTTTTCCAGAAACTCCCTCATGCTGCACACTCCCAGGCCCATGCTGCTCACGGCCGGAGATTCAGTGTGGATCGCGTCAGCTCAAAAAACAAACCATAGATTTGTCAGTCACGCTTGCACGTCATTTCGAATTCCACATATGCGCGGACCGCCCGATGCCAGCGCACTAGCCTGCAAACACCGGCCTGCGACCACCCAGCGCAGCAAAACTCACGGCGCCGATCACCAGCGCACCGCCAAACAACTGCACATGCGTCGGCGGCTCTCCGCTGACGGCCGAGATCAGCATGGAGGCTACCGGCACGAGATTGAGGAAGACCGCCGCCCGCGCGGCACCCAGCCTGCCGATGCCGATATTCCAGAACAGATAGGCGAGCACGCCGCCGCCCACCGACATGGCGATCAGGGCGCTGCCCGCATGCAGGCTGGGCAGGCTGAAGGATGCGCCGGCAACCAGTGCCACCGCCGTCAGCGCCAGTGCGCCCACGCTCATGATGCCCGCGGTGCTGGCGACACTGCTGGTGTCTTGCGGCATCTGGCGCTTGACCAGCACGTTGTAGAAGGCCCAGTTGATGTTGGCGATCATCAGGAACAGGTCGCCGATGGCCACATGCACCTGCGCGCCCGCGCCCAGCACCACGATGGCCACGCCGACAATGCCCACCGGGAAGGCCAGCAGCTGGCGCGGCGTCGGCTTGTCGCCGAGCATGGCCCAGGCAATCAGGCTGGTGGTGAGCGGGTTCAGCGCCATGATCAGCGCCCCGTTTACCGGCGAAGTGCTGGCCATGCCGAGGAAGAAGAACAGGTTGAAGCCGAACACGCCGACGATGCCGAGAATCACATAGGTCCGGGCATGGCGCAGCGGCACGCGCTCGCCGCGGAAATACGTGAGGGCCAGCATGATCGCCGCCGCGATCAGGTAGCGGTCGGCACCGGCGACGAAGGGATGCAGCTCGGCCAGCACCGGCTTGGCGAGATTGAAGTTCGCGCCCCACATCACGGCGGTCAGCGCGACCAGAAGATAGGTTACAGGCAGGCTCATTCTGTTGCGGACAGGGCGGGCGCCCTGAAAAATCAATGAGCGACTCATCTTCACATGCAGGCGCAAGACGCGCAAACGAGTCTTTCTGAGGGCAACAGCAAAGATATTGATCCTTGCGCCCGGCCCTGACGGCAAGGACGTTTGCGCTAGTGCGTCTTCTGCGTTGCGCCGAGCACGGCGCCGAAAGTGACCAAAGTCACACCGCAGATCGCCAGCAGCGTCAGCGACTCGCCAAGCAGCGGCACCGCCGCAACGGCCGTGATGCCCGGCACCAGCGCCAGCATCAGGCTGGCCTTGTGCGGACCGATGGTGTGATTGGCGTGGTTGTAGAAAATGCCCGCCAGGGTCGCGGCGATGATGCCCTGATAGACGCCCTGCAAGAGCAGGACATCGAAGGACACATCACCCAGATGCTTGGGCAGCAGGAGGATGTAGATGGGCAAATAGACCGCCGCCGACAAGCCCACCATCATCGCTGTCGTATCAATGGGCTTGAGTTGCCAGCGCCGCATCAGCAGACCCGCATTCGCCCAGGACAGCGCACCGTACAGAAAGCACAGATCGCCGACCCACTGGCGGCTGCCCGTTTCCAGATGCGTGAAACTCTGCAGACCTATCATCACGATGCCCGCCAGCGCGATGGACAAGGCCAGCGCCGCCCGCCCCTGCGGCTTCTGCCCCAGCGCCAGCCAGGCAATGATCGCGGTAAGGAAGGGAATGCCGCCGTTCACCAGCACACCCGCATGCGCGGCCGGCGCCAGCGAAAAACCGGTATAGACCGGCAGCGCATAACCGAGGCTGCCGAAGAAGGCGATACAGGAATATTGAATCAGCTTGCTGCGGTCGATATCACGCAACACGCGGATGAAGAGCGGCAGCATCACCAGCCCCGCCACGCCGAAACGCAGCGCAGCCAGATCGTAAGGCGTCAGCGCACTCTTGCCGCCAAGACGGGAGACGATGTTAAAGCCGGACCAGCAGCAGACGACGATGAGGGCGGCAAGGTAGCCGCTACGGGCTTGCACGACGATAACTTCAATTCGAGGATAATGGTCGAGCTGATACTAGCACTCAACATTTAACTCACATACGAAGATCAATCAATATGGCCTCCCCACTCGTCTCCGCCGTTATCGGCACCGTTCCCTACACCGTTACCCTCACCGATGGCGCCCACAAGTGGCTGGGTGATGCGACTGCCGAGCATGGCGGCGCCTATGCCGGACCGACGCCGCACAGCATTCTGCTGTCGGCCCTCGGCACCTGCACCGCCGTCACCCTGACCATGTATGCCGGCCGCAAGACGTGGGGTCTGGAAGGCGTGGAAGTGATCCTCGGTTACGCCAATGAAGCACCGGGCACGACGACGATCTCGCGCGAGATCAGGCTCAAGGGCAATCTGGACGAGGAACAGAAGGCGCGCATGCTGCAGATCGCCGATGCCTGCCCGATCCACAAGATCCTGACCGGCGAAATCAAGGTCGAATCGACCCTGGCTCAGTAAGACCCGGGCGACCTGATCAGGTCGCCATCACCACACAGTTGCGACCGGCGGCCTTGGCGGCATACATGGCGCGGTCGGCCTCGGCGATGAGGCTGTCGAGGCTTTCGCCGCGCGGTTCGCGACTGACAACACCCACACTTGCGGTTACTGCAAGGCCACCGCCCACCGGTGTGGCGGCGATGGCGGCGCGTACGCGTTCGCCCAGCACGCGCGCGCCCTCAGGCCCGGTTTCCGGTGCCAGGATGATGAATTCCTCGCCGCCGTAGCGGGCAAAGATGTCGTTCGTGCGCAGGCATTGCTCGGCCATCATGCGCACGTGCCGCAGCACTGCATCGCCGGCCTGGTGGCCGAGGGTGTCGTTGATCTGCTTGAAGTAGTCCAGATCGAACACAATCAGTGAAAGCGGCTTGCCATAGCGCTGACAGCGTTGCAGTTCGCGTTCAGCCATCTCGATGAAGGTGCGGCGGTTGTAGGCCTCGGTCAGCGGGTCGAGCTGGGCCAGGCGGCTGATCACCTCGTGATGCCTGTCCTCGATGAGGAGCAGGAAGCCGAACATGAAGGCAAGCCGGAATACCAGGAAGCAGAGGAACATCAGCCCCTGCCGCTGGCTTTCCATGTCTGCGATGCAGACCGTGGTTTGCGTATGGTAGAGCTCGACCGCCCTTGCCATCAGCATGATCGCGGCGATGATGCCGCAGCCGCCGATGACACTGCGCAAGGCAGTACGGCTGCCGCGCCAGGACAGGAAGACGATGCCCGTCATCAGCGTCTGCAAGGCAGAGATCAGATTACCTGCCATCTGACGCTGCCACATGAGCTCGGGCGCAAGGAGCAGCAAGAGCAGCGTCAGACCAAAGGGCCAGTAGGACCAGCGGTAGCGGTGAGATATACCGAAGTGCAGAACCAGCGCATGCAGCATCAGGCAGTGGCTGAAACTGACGATGGCGTAGCCGTACAGGCCCGTCGTTGTGGCGCAGTCGACCAGGACAATCCAGCCCAGCCCCTGGGTCAGCAGACTGGCAATCCAGATTCTGAGTACCGGCGTAAGACGCTTGCGGAAAGCCGCCAGCATGAGGGTGCCGATCAGCAGATTGCTGGCGACAAAGACGACGATCAGGGTGGCGACGTTGAGCTGGGGCATTTAGTGTGAGGGTATCTCCATGCCGCAACCGGGAAGACAGCCAACGCGCAGGAACTGGCCGCGATTATACCGTTGGCATTCTGTACTCACGCTTACAGCGCCAGCAGGGTACGCAGGCCCACGCCCAGGCCGACCACCAGCACCAGCAGGCCGAAGCTGCACTGCAGTGCGCGCGGGCTGAAGCGCTTGACGTAGTGGCGGCCGACCAGCATGCCGGCCATGGCGGCAATCACAAAGGGCGCGGCCAGGGCGACGGGGATGGCCACGCCGTGCAGATGGGCGAGGATCAGGCTGCCGGTGGAGATCAGGGCCATCACCAGCAGCACGGTGGCGATCACCCCCTGCAGCGGGATATTGGTGAAATGCGTGAGCATGGGCACCATGAAGAAGGCCCCGCCGACGCCGAGCAGGCCGGTGAGAAAGCCGGTGACGGCGCCGATACCGGCGATCACCACGGCCGTCATCCAGTTCCAGCTGAGCTTGCCGGTCTCCCAGTTCATGTGGCAGAGCACCGCATCGTTGCCGCCCACGCTGGCCGCGCCACGGCGCAGGCAGCCGTGCAGCTGGCGCGCGGCGATATAGAGCAGGATCAGCGCAAACAGCCCGCTCAGCAGCACCGGCGCAAACCATTGCGCGAGCTGCAGGCCGAGCGAGGCAAACGGCATGGCCACCACCGCCATGAGCATGGCCGCCTTGTAGCGCGCCAGCTTGTCGCGCAGTGCGCCCCAGGCACCGAGGCTGGCGCTGAGCATGACCGAGAGCATGGCCAGCGGTGCCGCCTGTGCCACCTCCCAGTGCAGCACCAGCATCAGGCCGGGCACGGCGAGCACGCCGCCACCGGCGCCAGTCAGGCCCATCAGGATGCCGACCGCCAGACCGAGAATGGCAAGCTCGATCACTTCTTCTCTTCCGGCGGCTTGCCGGAGTAAGGGCCATCCGGACCGAACCACTTGAGGCTGTCGGCACAGGCGCTCTGCAATTCGGGTTCGGACATGGCCATGCGCTTGTCGACGGCGACCTTGGTCACCTTTTCGATTTTTTCCTCCAGGGTGATCTCGTCCAGCCGCGCCTCGGTGCGAACAAAGGCATCACCGCTGCGCAGAATGGCCTCATTGCGTACCTTCCACTTGCGCAGCAGCGGCGCGAACTTCTCGCCGAAATCGGGCTGGCGCTGCAGGCAGACGCGGGCCTTGCCCTGCTCTTCCAGATATTCGAGATAGCGCACCCGGTCCTCCTCGGCCGAGGTCACGGGCGGATACGGAGCGGCATGGGCAAGTGCGGACAACAGCAACAGGCCGACCAGGGTGAAAGTCTTCATGATCAAAAGCAGAAAGTGGGCGCGTATAGCCTACTGGCGCAGGCGCCCCGGGTCAAAGCCGATCTGAGCTGCTTATCCATGCCAAACTACGCATATGCAATCACTCAAATCCATCTGGCAGGAGTGGCGCCACCTGATCGTGCTCGGCGGCGTCATCGTCGGTTTCTCGCTGCTGTTTCCGCTGTGGGCGCACTATCGCGCCGACCTGCCCGTCGTCCCGGAATACAGCCGCTACCTCGACTATCTGACCTCGCACTCGCCCAAGGCCCGAGGCTACGCCGAGGCCTATTATCGCGAACACAGCCGCGATACGGTGGCCTCGAAACATTTCGAGCATGTCTGCGCGGCCATGACCGGGCTTGCGGTGGAGGACGGCTTCACCCTCAAGGACTATCCGGACTTCCCGGCCGAATGGTGCCATGAGCGCTCGGCCTACTTCAGCGAATTCCTGCAGCCGCAGGAAGCGACACAACTAAACAGGCAATTGCGCCGATAATGTCCGGCACAACAACCCGTCCTGCACCGCCATTTGCAGCACGCACCTAACTCAGTCATTACCAACGGAGTCACCATGACGTTCAGCAAAGACGCCTGGGCGAAGAACGCCGCCCGCTACGAACAAATCCGCAGCATGCCCTTCAACGAGGCGCTCGCGAACGGCACACTCAGCCGCGAACGCTTCCAGCACTACATGATCCAGGATGCGCACTACCTGATCGCCTTCGGCCGCGCCCTCGCAGTCGCCGCCGCCAAGGCCGACGATGCCGACGGCCTGGTGCAGTTCTCGCACGCCGCCGAAGTGGCGGTGATCGTCGAGCGCAGCCTGCACAGCGACTTCATGCAGCAGTTCGGCGTCTCGCCCGAGAGCTTTGCCGCCACGCCGCTCTCGCCCGCCTGCGACCACTACAGCAGCTACCTGATCGCCACCGCCTGGAGTGCATCCTATCCGGTTGCACTGGCCGCCCTGCTGCCCTGCTTCTGGATCTACGCCGAGATCGGCAAGGACATCCACGCGCGCGCCGCCAAACCCAACCCCTATCAGGCCTGGATCGATACCTATGCCGGCGAGGACTTCCATGCCGCCGTACGCGGCGTGATCGCCACCGTGGACAAGGTCGCGGCAACGGCCAGCGCACGCGAACTGGCCGAGATGCACAAGGCCTTCACGCGCGCCACGCAACTGGAATGGATCTTCTGGGATTCGGCCTGGCGCCTCGAGCAGTGGCCGCTCTGAGACATACGGCAAACATGTGTTGTTAATCGGCGGCCCCTGCGGCCGCCGATCCTGCTATGTGCGTTTTCGCACAGACCAGAATTCATTACGCACCCACACTGGGGATGATCACCGGCCTGCTGTATGCGGTCGGCGTCGATCACCACCAACCCCAAAGGATGCGCCACATGAACCAGCGATTTTCCCGACTTGCACTGAATCTTGTACTGGCCGGCACCCTGTCTGCAGCGCTACTCGGCTGCGGCAAGGAAGAGAACATTACTCCCGTCGTCGAAGACAGCGTACTGACCAGCAATGTGAAGGCTGCAATCGCTGCCGATCCGGAGCTCAAGGGCCTGGATATCCAGGTTGCAGCCAATGCCGGTGTGGTCGAACTCAGCGGCGCCTTCGACAGCTATCCCAAGCTTGATCGCGCCCTGTCCGTGGTGCGTGGCGTCACCGGCGTGAAGAGTGTTGACGACAAGACCATCAAGCGCGAGGAAGCGGCGGCAGCGCCTGCTACCGCTGCGGCACCTGCCCCGCAATAAACCTGGTCGCCTGCATTCGCCTTGCCGCTGTGGCGGGCGAGTGTTAAGGTGGCCATCGGGCATGGCTCCATGCCTGCCACGGACCCTGCGGGGAAAGGCCAGACTTGCCCTCCCCGCTGCCATCTACCCGTCATAACCACATACTTTCAGCCCTGCCTGCGGCTGAACACGCACGCCTGCGCACCCACCTCGAACTGGTGGACCTGCCTCGCGGCTGGATGCTGTGCGAAGCCGGTGCCGCGTTCGAATGGCTGTACTTCCCCATCACCGGCATCGTGTCGCTGCTGCATGTCATGGCGGATGGCACGGCCGCCGAAGCCGCGATTACCGGCAATGACGGCATGGTCGGCATCTCCCTGCTCATGGGTGGAGGCCATTCTCCGTGCCGTGCCATCGTCGAGCAGGCCGGACAGGCTTATCGCATACGCGCAAAGTCACTCCGGCTGCACCTCACTGCGGATGGCAAATTGCAGCACCTGGCACAGCAATACGCGCAAAGCCTGCTCGCGCAGATGGCGCAAACCATCGTGTGCAATCGCCACCACAGCCTTGAACAACAGCTGTGTCGCTGGCTGCTGCTGCGCCTTGATCTGCTGTGCGGCAATGCACTGATGATGACCCAGGAACAGATCGCCCATACGCTCGGCGTACGCAGGGAAGGCGTGACCGAGGCCGCCGGACGCCTGCAGGCACGCGGCCTGATTCAATACAACCGTGGCCACATCACCCTGCTGGATCGACGCGGCCTTGAGGCAAGCGCATGTGAGTGCCATGCCAGCACATGCGCCGATAGCCGTCCCGCCTGAGCGAACTGCAGGTGCAAGTGGGCAGTGCAATCGACACATTCAGCGCAGCCCTTCATAATGTGCGGACTACGCCTGCCGGAGCACCAATGAATTTCCCGCTGCAAAGACTCGAAGCCCGTTCCAGCATGCTGGGCGAAGGCATGCTGATCCGCCGCGCACTGCCGCATCGCGAGCGGCGCATGATCGGCGCCTGGTGCTTTCTCGACCATGCCGGACCGGTGGATGTCAGTCACGGCCAGGGCATGCGCGTCGGACCGCACCCGCACATCGGCCTGCAAACTTTTTCCTGGCTGATCGAAGGTGAAGTGCTGCACCGCGACAGCCTGGGCTATGAGCAGATGCTGCTGCCCGGCCAGGTCAACCTGATGACGGCGGGTCGCGGCATTTCGCATTCCGAGGAATCCCCGGCGCAACGCTCGCCCAATCTGCAACTGGCGCAATTGTGGATCGCCCTGCCCGAGAGTCATCGCCACATGGCGCCGGCCTTCGAGCACTACCCGGTGCTGCCGCGCTGCGGTGTCGGCGGCTTTGAAACCACCCTGCTGGTCGGCGAGTTCGGACCGCAGCGCTCGCCCGTGCAGGTCTTCACGCCGCTGCTGGCCATCGACCTCGCCTGCAGCGACGCAGCCCAGGGCACGTTGCCGCTGCGCGCCGATTTCGAACACGGCCTGCTGGTGCTCGAAGGCAGCGTGCAAGTGGGCGTGCCCGGCCTGCCCGCGCAGGATCTGCAAGCCGGTACCCTCATCTACATGGCTCCTGACACCACGGAACTGACCATCAGCAGTACGGCCGCCGCACGCGTATTGCTGATCGGCGGCGAACCGTTCAGAGAAAATGTGGTGCTGTGGTGGAACTTCGTCGCGCGCAACCGCGCTGAAATCGCTGCCGCCACCGAGGCATGGAATGCACGCACGGATTTCGGCGAGGTCAGCGGCTATATCGGCGAGGCCCTGAACGCGCCGCCGGTGCCGGCCGAGCTCAAGGGCTCGCTGGCAGGCGCAGCCGCGGACTGACGTCGTCCGCTACTCGCCGGCCGCCTCGGCCTCGCGATACAGGCGCGCCCACTCGTCGGGCAGAGGATTTGTGGTGAGCTTGCTGCCGCCGCGTCCATACCAGTAGCTCGCGTTGCCGAGGTCGCCCTCGACCCGATGCAGATAGCCGTGGATCAGGCAGGACAGGCTGTCCGAATGTACCTGCACCATCGCATGCGCGCCTTCCCAGTCGCCCGCCTGCGCCAGTTCCAGCACGCGCTTGTGATTGCATTTCGCCATTACAAAGTCTCCACTGCATATTCGACGCTGAGCGCATGGGTTTCGCCCGCTGCCAGCGTCAGTGTGTTGTCCCAGGCATTCGCCGATTCGACGCAGACAAAGCTGCGCCAACCGTCGGGCTGCCCCAGATCGCCCATGCGCAGGGCCTTGTCCGTCCAGGGGCTCCACACCACGGTGCTGAGGCTGCCCTGCTTGCGGATATGGATGCGCCGCGAAAACGCCAGATCCTCGATCACGCAGGCCTGCGGCGAGTTGATGTAGACGCGATCGGTCTCCTGCTTGAAGGCAATCGGGCCACTTTGGCGCTTCTTCTCCACCTGTCCGACCGTATCCCAGTAGTCGACGCCATGCAGGCCGGCAACGCTGATGCCGCCGATGTCGCTGACATGGAAATAGGTATGCAGGGCCTCGCCCAGCACAAACGCTTCAGTACCGGTATTGCGAGTGGTCAGGCTCAGTTGCAGGGTGGCACCGAGGCTGACCCGCAAGGCCAGCGTGCTGGCATGCGGCCACATGGAGGCGGGCATGGCGCTCGAATCCAGCGTCAGTAGCAGCCATGTCCGACCGTCCGCATCCTGTCCGCTCTCGCTCACCTGCCACAGGGCGGTGCGTGCAAAGCCGTGGGCGGGATAAGTGGGCGCCTCCGCACCAGCACGGGGCACCCCATCTGGTGCGGCGCCCTGTTGCGGGGCATAAGGACCGAACCAGGGCCAGCACACAGGAATCCCGCCGCGGATGGACTTGCCCGGCGCAAAGCGCGCATCGCGCGACAGCCATAGCAGCGGCTGCGTCTGCCCGCGGCATTGCCAGTCGATCACATGCCCGCCCTGCAGGCATACCGTGGCCTCGCCATCGGCGCTGGCAAGCTTCGCCTGCACCAGCCCCTCCGGCCGTACTTCAAAAACCAGGGCACCGGCAATGCCGAAGCCGTGATTCAGATCCGCTGCGTTCATGAACTCCCCTGCTGATTGCTGCTGATTGCCGCCGCCAGCGACGCTGACGGCCATGCCTGCATTTTATCGGCGAACGCCGGAATGAAGCTTGCTAGATCATCCGCATGTGCACCGCACCTGCCCAGTCCTCCGTCCCATCCACAGCCGATCCCGCGCCCAGCCCGCGCGGCGCGCAGCTGTGGCGCGAGCGTCTGGACCTGATCGTCGAATCCACCGGTGAAGGCATGTTCGGCGTGGACATGCAGGGCAACTGCATCTTCATCAATCGTGCCGCAGCACAGATGACCGGCTACACGCAGGATGAGGCGCTGCATCGCAACATGCACCAGCTCATCCACCACACGCACAAGGACGGCCGCCACTATCCGGTCGAGGAATGCCCGATCTTCCACGCCTTCAGCCACGGCCTGCCCTGCCATATCGAGGACGAGGTGCTGTGGCGCAAGGACGGCACCTCCTTCCAGGCCGAATACACCTCGCACCCCATCATCGAGCGCCTGCCGGACGGCCAGGAGCTGATTCTCGGCGCAGTGGCGACGATCAAGGACATCACCGAGCGCAAGCAGGCCGAGGCCATGCTCAAGCGGGCGCGGGATGAGCTGGAGCTGCGCGTCAAAGAGCGCACCACCGAACTGAGCAGCGCACTGGCCGACCTGCGCCAGCTCACCGCCTATCTCGAAACCGTGCGCGAAAGCGAACGCACCCGGATTGCGCGCGAGATCCATGACGAACTCGGCTCGCTGCTGGTCGCCCTCAAGATGGATGTGAACTGGCTGGGCAAGCGTCTGGAGGACCGCGCAGCGCTGGCCGACAAATGCCAGGGCATGGGCAAGCTCATCGACACCGCGGTGGACAATGTCGGCCGCATCATCACCGACCTGCGCCCCAGCATCCTCGACCATCAGGGATTGTGGGCGGCGCTGTCCTGGCAGGCGCAGGAAATCATCAAGAGCGCCGAACTGCAATCCGACATCCAGATGCATATCGCCGCCGGCGTGGAAACGCCGGAGCGCAGCCAGGCCACGGCGGTGTTCCGCATCTTTCAGGAAATCCTCAGCAATGTCGCGCGTCATGCCCGGGCGCGCAGCATCCACATCCGGGTTCTCGTCGATCCGCCGCCGAATCCCGTGCTCTATATCGAGGTACGCGACGACGGTGTCGGCGCCACGCGCGAGGAACTCAACAGCCCGCAAAGCTACGGCGTGGCCGGCATGCGCGAACGCGCCGCCCATTTCGGCGGCAAGCTCAGCATCGACGGCCTGCCCGGCCAGGGCACCAGCGTCAAGCTGGTGATGCCGCTGCTGACCGAGGTGCATGCGCTGTGAGCAGGAAGCCCATACGCGTACTGGTCTGCGACGATCACCTGATCGTGCGTCAGGGCATCAAGCAGATCCTTGCCGACGCCGACGACATCGCCGTCGCCTGCGAAGCGGCCAACGGGCCGGAGGCCATCCGCCTGGTACGCGACACCAGTAACGCCATCGATGTGGTCCTGCTCGACATCGCCATGCCGCAGCGCGACGGGCTGGACATGCTGAAGCAGTTCAAGAGCGAGTTTCCCAAACTGCCCGTCCTCATTCTCAGCACCTATTCCGACAAGCAGTACGCGGTCTTCAGCCTCAAGCTCGGCGCGGCCGGCTATCTCAACAAGAGCGCCGATTCGGAGCAGATGATTGCGGCCATCCGCAAGGTCGCCGGCGGCGGCGTCTTCATCACGCCCTCGGTCGCGGAACTGCTGGCCACCTCGGTCGGTGCCCGGCCGGACGACGCCGGCAAGCCGATAGAGGAAGTGCTCTCGCAGCGCGAGCACCAAGTCTATCGCCTGCTCTCGCAAGGCATGAGCGTAGGCGAGATCGCCAGCGAACTGGCACTCGCGCCCAATACGGTCAGCACCTACCGTTCGCGCATCCTCGAAAAGACCGGCGTCCGCAACGACGTCGAGCTGGCGCTTTATGCAGTACGACGGGAGGCGGGCAGCCAGTAGCCAGCGCAGCATGTAGTGGCAGCACTACATGAATTCGGTTCCTGGCCCGATAGTGTCGCGGCCGGCGTCTCCCTAAGATGAACCTGACCAATCACAGGGAGACCGCCATGACCCGCTTCTTCGATCCGTACAACGCCGACAAGTCGCTGCTCACCGGTTGCAATTGCGGCCGCCACGGCAGCCAGGCCGAACACGACGCCGTGACCGAAACGCAGGCTGCCGTGGACGCATTGCGTGCACGCAGCGAGACCGACGAGTTTCAGCAGTACTCGAACGAGTTCATCGAGGCCACGCTGATCAAGGCCATCTTCCCGCACGACCAGACGCGCCGCAACTTCCTCTCTGCGGTCGGCAAGAGCACCGCCATGGCGGCCATCGCCAGCGTCTTCCCGCTCGCCAGCCTGCAGGCCATGGCACAGGAGAAGGTCGGCCCGCTGGAGAAGAAGAGCCTCAAGATCGGCTTCATCCCCATCACCTGTGCCACGCCGCTGATCATGGCCCACCCGCTGGGCTTCTACAAGCAGCAGGGCCTGGATGTGCAGGTCATCAAGACCGCCGGCTGGGCGCTGATCCGCGACAAAATGCTGAACAAGGAATACGACGCCACCCACTTCCTCAGCCCCATGCCGCTGGCGATCTCCATGGGCGCCGGCGCACAGGCCACCCCGATGAACGTGGCGACGATCCAGAACACCAACGGCCAGGCCATCACCCTGGCACTAAAGCACAAGGACAAGCGCGATCCGAAGATGTGGAAGGGCTTCAAGTTCGCCGTGCCCTTCGAGTATTCGATGCACAACTTCCTGCTGCGCTACTACGTGGCGGAGGCCGGTCTCGATCCGGACAAGGACATCCAGATCCGCGTGGTGCCGCCGCCCGAGATGGTCGCCAATCTGCGCGCCGGCAATATCGATGGTTACCTCGGTCCCGACCCCTTCAACCAGCGCGCCGTGTTCGAGGAAGTCGGCTTCATCCACATCCTCACCAAGGAACTGTGGAACGGCCACCCCTGCTGCGCCTTCGGCACCTCGACCGAGTTCATCCAGCAGAACCCGAACACCTTCGCCGCGCTCTACCGCGCCGTGCTCACCGCCGCCGCGATGGCGCGCAAGGCCGAGAACAAGGAGCTGATCGCCAAGGTGATCGCGCCGCAGGCCTATCTCAACCAGCCCGAGGAAGTCATCGCCCAGGTCCTCACCGGCCGCTTTGCCGACGGGCTGGGCAATATCCAGAACGTGCCCGACCGCGCCGACTTCGATCCGATTCCCTGGCAGAGCATGGCGGTGTGGATCCTGTCGCAGATGAAGCGCTGGGGCTACATCAAGGGCGAGGTGAACTACAAGCAGATCGCCGAGAAGGTCTTCCTGCTCACCGATGCCAAGAAGTACATGAAGGAACTGGGCATGCCGGTACCGGCCGGTGCGTACCAGAAGTTTTCCGTCATGGGCAAGGCCTTCGATCCCGACAAGGCCGAGGCGTATCTGAACAGTTTCGCAATCAAGCGCACGTAAACCCGCCTGCCTCTTGACCGGGGCCGACCTCGCCTGCCAACGGCAGGCATCGCAGATAAGCCTGTCATCACAGGCTTATCTGAAAAGGATACTGAGATGAAAAATCTTTCTTTACGCGCCAAGGCCGGCATCCTGTCAGTGCTGCTGTTTGCGCTGATCCTTGCAGTGTGGCAATTCGCCACATTGCAGAAGTCCTCGGTGACGACAGCGCAATACACGCCCGAGCAGATCGAATACATGAAGCTCATGGGCAAGGACCCGGGCAAGCAGAGCGAGAAGTCAGGCTTCCCCACCCCCGTGCAGATGGGTTCGGCTGCCTTCAAGCACCTCTCCGACCCCTTCTTCGACAACGGTCCCAATGACAAGGGCATCGGCCTGCAACTCGCCTACTCGCTCGGTCGCGTCGGCATCGGCTATCTGCTCGCCGCGCTGGTGGCGATTCCCTTCGGCTTCCTGATCGGCATGTCTCCATTGATTTACAAAGCATTGGATCCCTTCATCCAGGTACTCAAGCCGATCTCGCCACTGGCCTGGATGCCGATTGCGCTGTACACGATCAAGGACTCGACCATCTCCGGCATCTTCGTGATCTTCATCTGCTCGGTGTGGCCGATGCTGATCAATACCGCCTTCGGTGTCGCCAGCGTGCGCCGCGACTGGCTGAATGTGGCGCGCACCCTGGAAGTACCGCCGCTGCGCCGCGCCTTTGAAGTGATCCTGCCGGCGGCCGCACCGACCATCCTCACCGGCATGCGCATCAGCATGGGCATCGCCTGGCTGGTCATCGTCGCCGCCGAAATGCTGGTCGGCGGCACCGGCATCGGCTACTTCGTGTGGAACGAGTGGAACAACCTCTCGCTGCCCAACGTCATCTTCGCCATCCTCGTCATCGGCCTGACCGGCATGGCCCTCGACGCCATCTTCGGCCGACTGCAGAAAGCGGTGACCTATGTTGAATAAAGCCATCCCGGAAGACGCCTTCCTGCGCGTCGAGAACCTCGGCAAGACCTATCCGGGCAGCGAGGAAGCCGTCTTCGAGAACGTCAACTTCGGCATCGAGCGCGGCCAGTTCGTCTGCATCATCGGCCACAGCGGTTGCGGCAAGACCACCATCCTGAATGCCCTGGCCGGCCTCGAAACCGCCTCCGCCGGCCACGTCATCATGGCCGGCCGCGAGGTGGTCGGCCCCAGTCTCGAACGCGGCGTGGTGTTTCAGGGGCATGCCCTGATGCCCTGGCTGTCGGTGCGCAAGAACATCGCCTTCGCCGTGCGCTCCAAGTGGCCGGACTGGAGCAAGGCCCAGGTCGATGCCCATGTCGAAAAGTACGTCGCCATGGTCGGTCTGAGCCACGCCATCGACAAGAAGCCCTCGGCCCTGTCCGGCGGCATGAAGCAGCGCGTCGGCATTGCCCGCGCCTTCGCCATCGAACCCAAGATGCTGCTGCTCGACGAGCCTTTCGGCGCACTCGATGCGCTGACGCGCGGCACCATCCAGGACGAGCTGCTGCGCATCTGCCGCGAAACGCAGCAGACCGTGTTCATGATCACCCACGATGTGGACGAGGCCATCCTGCTCGCCGACCGCATCCTGCTCATGAGCAACGGCCCGCGCGCCCGCGTCGCCGAAATCGTGGTGAACACCCTGCCCGCCAGCCGTACCCGCAGCGGCATGCATCACGACCCGCAGTTCTACCGCATCCGCAACCACCTCGTCGATTTCCTCGTGCAGCGTGCCGCCAAGCTCTCGCACGGGCAGGCGCCGAGCAGCCCGCATTTCGTCTACCCCGGTCTCGAATCCGCCGAGACCGATTCCCCGCCCCACCTTGTCAAACAGAAGGAGTCAGCATGAAGCGCATGGAACTCACCCTCAACCGGATGGACATCACCGAAATGATCGTCGAGGCCAAGATCCGCAAGGGCCTCAAGTGGAAGGACGTGGCCGCCCAGGTCGGCCTGTCCAAGGAATGGGTCACCGCCGGCTGCCTCGGCCAGATGACCTTCACTGAAGAACAAGCCAAGAAGATCGTCGAGATCTTCGACCTGCCCACCGAAGCCCTGCCGCACCTGCAGGTCGTCCCCTACAAGGGTTCGCTGCCCACCCAGGTACCGACCGACCCGCTGATCTATCGCTTCTACGAGATCGTCAGCGTGTACGGCACCACCTTCAAGGAACTGATCCACGAAGAGTTCGGCGACGGCATCATGAGCGCCATCGACTACAAGATGGACATCAGCCGCCTGCCCGACCCGAATGGCGACCGCGTGCAGATCGTGCTGTCCGGCAAGTACCTGGCCTACAAGACCTACTGAGCCCCCGGCGACGCTCCGGCATGCCCATGCCGGAGCGCAATAAAATCAATAAGCAGCCAAAAAATGCGAATCCGCAACCAGAAAACGGTGCCGATTTCATTTTTAAAACAATGAAATGTCGTGCTTTTTTACAGTTCGCCGCCCACCGGTTTCTGTTTCATTTTTAATGTATTGAAAAGCAAGCGCTTAGCGTTGATGGCACGAGATATGCTGTTGTGAGCACATAGCAACTCACGACTGAGGTCCATCATGGCCAAGCTCACACACACCCTCCGCAGTTTTCTGCTGGCCGCCGTCCTCGGGCTGAGCACCCAGGCCCATGCCGGCCTGAGCTACAGCACCTGGACCAGCAACGATCCGCTCACCGGCAACTACATCCTGAATGTTGATCATGTCGGCAGCGACTTCATCTACAACCTGACCATCAATCCCTGGAATGCCGAAGCCCTGGGCATCTTCTTCGATCTCGACAACGTCAGCATCGGCAGCAGCGGCTTCAGCAACCTGAGCCCGGCCGCGCCCATGCAGCTCTTCGCCACCGACACCAGCAGCAGCACCTGCGGATCGGGTTGCAACCTGAACGGCCTGACCCTGCCGACACTCGTCGGCGGCGACTGGGAGCTGGTGTTCCGCCTCGGCGGCAGCGGCTTTGATGGCCTGCAGAGCTTTGCGTGGAAGACCAGTGATTTCGGCCTCGACCTCTCCGCTTTCGGCCTGGTCGGCATTCGTGCCCAGCAGCTGTGCAGCGAAGGAAACCTGCTGAGTAATGGCGACAGCGGCTGTACCGGCAGCGACAAGGCCTATGGCTATGCCACGCCTTCCCTGGAAGTGCCGGAACCCGGCATTCTCGCCCTGGTGGCCGCAGCACTGCTGGGTCTGGGTCTGGCACGCCGCAAGCAGATGCGCTGATCAGGACCGGCTTCAATCCTGAAAATGGCGCCTGCGGGCGCCATTTTTCATGGGCACGGAAATACCAGATTGACAGTCTACTTTGCTCGCAGGCTTAATTAGAACAATCGTTCTAGTTGGAGCCCGCGATGCGCCCCACCCCTGCCAAAGACGCCCTGCTCGAAGCCGCCTGCCAGCTCTTCTACACGCAGGGCATACGCGGCACCAGCGTCGAAGCCATTCTCGAACGCGCCGGCGTCGCGCGGCAGAGCCTCTACCAGCACTTCGAGTCCAAGGACGGTCTGGTCGCCGCCTTCCTCAAGCTGCGCGACGAGCGCTGGTGCGGCTGGATGAACGACTATGTCGAAGCGGCCAGCGACGATCCGCTGGAACGCATCTACGCTATCTACGACTTCCTCGCCGACTGGTTTGCCCAGTCCGACTTCAGCGGCTGCGCCTTCATCAATACCGCCGCCGAATATGGCAATCCCGAACATCCCTTCCATGTGCTGTCGGCGCGCCACAAGGCACGCGTGCTGGCCGATATCGAACGCCTGTGCCGCGCTGCCGCCCTGCCCGACCACCAGACCTTGGCACGCCAGCTGGCCCTGCTGATGGAGGGCGCCATCGTCACCGAGCAGGTCACACCGGGCAGCCATGCCGCCGCCGAGGCGAAGCACATCGCCCGTATCCTGATTCAGTTCCGCACCACCCCCAACCCCAAACCCTGGAGCAAGCAATGAGCACAGCACCCAACATCCGTCCCCCGCTGCCGCCCTTCACCGCCGAAACCGCCGACCAGAAAGCGCGCGCCGCCGAGGATGGCTGGAATTCGCGCGATGCCGTCAAGGTGTCCATGGCCTATACGGAAAACAGCAAGTGGCGCAACCGCGCCGAGATCTTTGAGGGCCGCGACAAGATCGTGGAATTCCTCAAGCGCAAATGGGCGCGGGAAATCGAATACCGCCTGATCAAGGAAGTCTGGGCGTATACCGACAACCGCATCGCCGTGCGTTTTGCCTATGAATGGAAGGACGACTCCGGTCAGTGGTACCGCTCCTACGGCAACGAGAACTGGGAGTTCGACGCCAACGGCCTGATGCAGGCGCGCCACGCCAGCATCAACGACCTGCCGATCAAGGAGGAAGAGCGCAAGTTCCGCTGGCCGCAAGGGCGCCGCCCCGACGATCACCCGGGGCTCAGCGAACTGGGGCTTTGAGAGGAAGCAAGGGCCTCTCGCGCTGGCAAAAAGCAGTGCAATCGGCGACAATTGCACGCTTTATTGCACTGCTTTCCCGAATTCCGCCATGAGCGAAGCCGAAAACACGAATAACGCCCCGGTCCAGCAGGACGAAAACCACATCATCGCCGAGCGCCGCGCCAAACTGGCCGAATGGCGTCAGACCGGGCGAGCCTTCCCGAACAACTACCGCCGCGAGAACCTGGCCGGCCGTCTGGCCGAGCTTTACGGCGACAAGAGCCGCGAAGAACTGGAAGCCACGCCGATCAGCGTGCGCATCGCCGGTCGCATCCTGCTCAAGCGCGTGATGGGTAAGGCCAGCTTCGCCACCATCCAGGACATGTCGGGCCGGATTCAGCTCTTCATCAGCCGCGACAACGTCGGCGAGGAGATCTACACCGACTTCAAGAAGTGGGACATGGGCGACATCGTCGGCGCCGCTGGCACCGTGATCAAGACCAAGACAGGAGAGCTGTCTGTTCAGGTGACCGAACTGCACCTGCTGACCAAGGCCATCCGCCCGCTGCCCGAGAAGTTCCACGGCCTCTCCGACGTCGAGCAGAAGTACCGCCAGCGCTACCTCGACCTGATCACCAACGACGCCTCGCGCCAGACCTTCATCGCGCGCAGCCGCATGATCCAGGCCATCCGCAACTACATGGTCGATCACAACTTCCTCGAAGTCGAAACGCCGATGATGCACCCCATCCCCGGCGGCGCAGCAGCCAAGCCCTTCATCACCCATCACAATGCGCTCGACCAGCAGATGTTCCTGCGCATTGCGCCCGAGCTCTACCTGAAGCGCCTCGTGATCGGCGGTTTCGAGAAGGTGTTCGAGGTCAATCGCAACTTCCGCAATGAAGGCCTCTCCCCGCGCCACAACCCCGAGTTCACCATGATGGAGTTCTACGAGGCCTACGCGGACTACAACATGCTGATGGACTTCACCGAAGGCCTGCTGCGCAATGCCGCCAGCCAGGCGCTCGGCACCGAAGCCTTCGAGTACCAGGGCCGCGTCATCGACATGAGCAAGCCCTTTGATCGCCTCACCATCGTCGAGGCCATCCACAAGTACAACCCGCTGATGAGCTACGACATGATCAACGACGAAGCCTGGGTGCGCGAGCAACTGGCCAGGCACAAGGTCAAGATCATGGCGCACGAAGGCATGGGCAGCCTGCAGCTCAAGCTGTTCGAGGAAGTCGCCGAAGGCCAGCTGTGGGACCCGACCTTCATCATCGACTATCCCGCCGAAGTCTCGCCGCTGGCGCGCCGCAACGACGTAAATCCCGATATCACCGAACGCTTCGAGCTGTTCATGGTCGGCCGCGAGATCGCCAACGGCTTCTCCGAGCTCAACGATCCGGAAGACCAGGCCGAACGCTTCCTGCAGCAGGCCCAAGCCAAGGAAGGTGGCGACGACGAGGCCATGCACTACGACGCCGACTACATCCGCGCGCTTGAATACGGCCTGCCGCCCACCGGCGGCTGCGGCATCGGTATCGACCGCCTGATCATGCTGCTGACCGATTCGCCGGCCATCCGCGACGTCATCCTGTTCCCGCAGATGCGCACGGAGTGAGCGACGCGCATTTCGGCGCGCCCGACCAGGACGCGCTGGTCAGCGCAGCAGAAGCTGCGCTGACCGAAAAACCCCAGCATCGCACCCTGCTCATCGAGCACGGCGGCCGCCGCTACATCGCCAAGCGCCTGGCCGAACGGCCGCGGCGCCTGATGCAAACCCTGTTCATGCGCTGGCTGGTGAACAGGATTACCGGCCAGCCGCTGCCCATGCGTACGCTGGCGCTGTCCGAATCCGCCAGCAGCATGGATTACGAAGCGCAGCGGATTGCCACGCTGGCAGCTGCCGGCGCGCGCGTACCGCGCATCGCGCACCGCACCAACGAGTACCTCCTGCTCGAACACTGCGGCACGGTCGTCGCCAGCCTGCTCGAAAAATGGGCACCCGACACCTGGCGCAGCGAGCTGCCGCGCATGGCCCGCGAGCTCGGTGAATTCCACGCCGCCGGCCTGTGGCACGGTGGCGCGCAGATCAAGAACGTGACGCTGCAGGACGGCAGCTTCACGCGCATCGACTTCGAGGAAAACTTCGGCGAGTTTCTGCCGCTGCCGGTGACGCAGACGGCCGACCTGCTGCTCTTCCTCAACTCCGTCTCGCTGGCCGGCCCCATCGACGAAGCCGAATCGCGCCGCATCCTGCCGCTGCTGCTCAAGGAATATCTGGACGCCCATGCCGACCCGGCCGGCATCCTCGACACGCTGAATCGCGCACGGCCCCTGCTCGGCCACATCGTCGGCGCTGCCAGGCCCTTCCGCCGCTACACACGCAAGAGTTACCGGCGCATGGTCATCATCATCGACACACTGGACCAGCAGCTGTCGGCAGCATGATCGAAGCGGCCCGGCTTGAATGGGCCGCCGACGGCACGCCCATCTCCTCCAGCTACGACGACGTCTACCACTCCACCGAAGGCGGGCTGGCGCAGACGCGTCATGTCTTCATCGCCGGCAACGCCCTGCCGCAACGCTGGCAGGGCCGCAAGCACTTTTGCATCCTCGAGACCGGCTTCGGCCTGGGCCTGAACTTTCTCGCCACCTGGCAAGCCTGGCGCAATGATCCGGCGCGCTGCGAAGGTCTGCACTTCATCAGCACCGAGTTGCATCCCTTCAGACGCGAGGATCTGGCGCGCCTGCATGCACGCTGGCCCGAGCTCGCCGACATGGCCGCCCAGCTGCAGGCGGCCTGGCCACCGCTGACGGCCGGCTTTCATCACCTGCTGCTCGATGGAGGCAGGGTAACGCTAACCCTGCTGTTCGGCGATGCCAACAGCACGCTGCCCCAGCTTGTGGGTAGCGCAGACGCCTTCTATCTCGACGGCTTCGCACCGCAGAAGAATCCACGCCTCTGGTCACCGGCGCTCCTGCAGACGCTCAGTCAGCACGCCGCCCCCGGCGCCACGCTGGCCAGCTGGTGCGTCGCCGGCGAAGTGCGCACTGCCCTGCGCGAACAGGGCTGGACGCTGCGCAAGCGACCGGGCTACGCGCACAAATGGCAGATGCTCACGGCACGCCGCGCTGAAGCCATTGCGGACGGGCCGCCCCATGCTGCGGCAATCGCGCCCACCGATGCCATCATCATCGGCGCCGGCATCGCCGGTTGCAGCCTGGCCGAGGCACTCGCGCGGCGCGGCTGGCAGATCACCCTGCTTGAACAGAACGCAGCGGCGGCGCAGGCGGCCTCCGGCAACCCGGCCGGCCTGCTGCACCCCATGCTGGCGAAGGACGACAATCTGGCGGCGCGCTTTTCCCGCGCCGCCTATCTCTACAGCCTGCGCCTGCTGAGCCGTCTCGACCCGGAAGCCGGTTTCTGGCAGGCCGGCGGCATGCTGCAACTGGCCGAGGATGTCGCCGATGCCGACAAGCTGCGCAGCAGTTGCAGCAGGCTGCCGGCCGACTACGCCGCCTGGGTGGAACAGGCCGAGGCCAGCCGCCTCGCCGGGCTGCCGGTGGCGGCCGGCGGCGTATGGTTTGCACACGGCGCCTGGGTCAAACCGCCGGCCTTGTGCATGGCGCTGCTGCAGGCCGCCGGCGCCCGGGTGCACACGCGCTACGGCTGCACGGTGCACGCCCTGCGCCATCAGGACGGTAACTGGCTGGCCCTCGATACCGCGGGCCGCGTGCTCGCCCGCGCCCGCCACCTCATCCTTGCCAATGCGGCCGCAGCCAATCAACTGCTGCCGGAACTCACGCTGACCCTGCGCGGCATACGCGGCCAGCTCAGCTATCTGCCGGATGCGGCCCTCGCCGGACTCGACACGGCACTGTGCGGGGCCGGCTACGCGATACGCAACGGGAGCGCGCAGGCCATCATCGGGGCCAGCTTTGTCGAGGACGACAGCGATACCGCCTTGCGCGCAACAGAACACGCCGACAATCTGCGCAAGCTGCGGCAGCTCCTGCCCGGCTTCGCGCATCAGCCCGATCCCGCCACCCTGCCCGGCCGCGTGAGCTTCCGCGCCGCCAGTCACGACCGCCTGCCCCTGGTCGGCACCCTGCCGCAAGTCCAGCTCCGCGAACAGGACACCCTCGCCGGCCTGCCGCGTCAGGCCGGACTGCACATCCTCGCCGGCTTTGGCGCCCGCGGCCTCAGCTGGGCCCCCCTGGCCGCCGAAGTGCTGGCCGCACAACTGGCCGCCGAGTGCCTGCCCCTGGAACAGCCCCTGGTACGCGCGCTGGATCCGGCACGGTTTCATTTACGCACAATCCGGCGGATGGCCAACCGTTAATGCTTGCTAAAATAACAAGAAATATGCAACATTCTGCATATTTCAGAAGCAGCGGCTCGTCATGGCGAAATTCAAGGGAGGCCTTAGATCAGCAGCAGTGGGCGTTTTCGCCTGCCTGCTCCTCAATGGCATGGCGGCACACGCCGACGAGGGTTTCACTTTCAGCGGATTTGGCTCGCTCGGTGGCGTGCATGAAAATGCCCCGAATGCCGGCTTCACCCGCTACCCCACCCAGCCGCAAGCCGAAAACAACAATACCTCCCTGCTGACCGACAGCCTGCTCGGGCTGCAGGCGAATTACGCGATCACGCCGCAATGGGAGGCCGTCGCCCAGCTGGTCGTGCGCGACCAGAAGCACACCAGCGTCAATCGCTCGCTCGAATGGGCCTATCTCAAGTGGCGGCCCGACACCAATGTCGACCTGCGCTTCGGCCGGGTGGGCGCCGATGCCTTCATGCTCTCGGACTACCGCCATGTCGGCTTCGCCCAGCTCTGGGCACGCCCACCGGGCGAGTTCTACGGCTGGATCCCGGTCTTCTCCATCAACGGCGGCGATGCCAGCTACCGTTTCCGCAGCGGCGATACCTACTGGCAGCTCAAGGGCCAGCTCGGCACCAGCAAGAGCCAGCTGCCGACCGGCCCTGACACCACCTACGCCTTCGAGGCAGACCGCTTCCGCAACCTCAGCCTGCGGGCGGAACAGGGACCGTGGCAGTTCATGACTGCCATCACCATGCTACGCGTGGGTTCCGAAGCCGTGCCTGGCACGCTCAACACCAATCTGAACCAGATCGCGGGCTCGCCCTTCGCCCCGGCGGCGATCCGCAACGAGGCCCGCCAGCTGAACCAGGGCTTGTGGATAAAGGGCGCCGATGTGCGCTACCTCACCCTCGGCGGAGCCTACCAGGATGGCACCTGGCAGATACAGGGCGAGATCGCGAAGATCACCAGCGACAGCAAGCTGACGCCTACCGGCTTGAGCGGCTACATTTCCGCCGGTCGCCGCTTCGGCAGCATCACGCCCTATGCGGTCCTGTCGGCATTCCGCAGCGACCGCTCGGAAACGCTGGCCGGCAACAACTGGTCCGCCCTCGGCGCCAGCGCCGTCACCGTGCAGACCGCAGCCGTCGCCGCCTACAACAGCTACCGCATCGACCAGACCGGGCTGGCGCTGGGCGTGCGCTGGGACATCAACAGCCGCACGGCCCTCAAGCTGCAGTGGGATCGCAAGGACATCAACGCACGCGGCTACGGCCTGTGGCAGATGGACAATACCCGTTACGGTAGCAGCGACAGCACCGTGAACATCTTCAGCGCAGTACTCGACTTCACCTTCTGAGTATGCGCGCCCCTCACCGCCCCCCTCCGCACCGCCCTCCTCCGCACCGACTCCTGCGCGCCTGCCTGGCGCTGTGCTGCGCCCTGGCCTGGGGGGTGGCGCAGGCCGACATCTTCGTCATCGTGAATAACGCCAACCCGGTGCGCCAGCTCAGCAATCAGGAAGTTGCCGATCTCTATCTCGGCCGCGCCCGCAACTATCCGAACGGCGCGCCGGTGCAGATCCTCGACCAGGCGAACTCGCGCAGCGAGCGCGAACAGTTCTTCCGCCTCCTGCTCAACATGCCGCTGGCCCAGGTCAATGCCTACTGGGCCCGCCTCACCTTCACCGGGCGCCAGTCGCCGCCGGAAGTACGCAACGACGACCAGGCTGTCGTGGCCAGCGTCAGCCGCTCGGTCCAGGCCATCGGCTACGTCGGTAGCCGGCCGCAGCATCCCGACGTTCATGTCATCCTGCAGCTGCACGACTCGCCATGAAGCCCGCGCCGCCACTCATCTCGCTGGAACGTAAGCTGATTGCGGCGCTTGGTTTTGCCGCCCTGCTGTTCAGCCTGATCGCCGGTGGCGCCGATTACCTGCATACCTATCGCAACGAGCTCGACCGCAGCCGCGCCAGCTTCGACAATCTCGCCGCCACCGTGCAGTCATCGGCCGCGATTGCCGCCTTCGTCGGCAACGCCACCATCGCCGATGACATCGCCGAAGGACTGCTCAAGAATCAGGAAATCCTCGGCGTCCAGATCCAGGGCGGCAGGAACTTCTCCTTCCGGCAGGCCAAGATCGTGGATACCGAGGAATGGCCGGAGCACGCCACGCTCTCCTACCCGCTGTATTCGCCCACCCTGCTTGATGAAAACATCGGCCAGCTGAGCATCCTCACCGACGCCAGGCTGCTCGAGGCGCGCGCCCGCGCAGCGGCCTTCAACCAGCTCCTGTTCCTTATCGGGCAGACCCTGCTGCTGGCGGCCATACTCGCCTTCACCTACCGCCAGCTGGTCGGCCGCCCCTTGCTGCGCCTGACCCAGACGCTGGTTGCGATCGAACCGGGCAGCGACCAGCGCATTCCGATCGCCGACAACGACCGCGACAATGAAATCGGCCATGTCGCCAGCAGCGTCAACCACTATCTGGAAATCAGCGAACGCGCGCTGATGATCGAGCGCGAGCTGCTGGCGCGGGTGCAGAAGCTCGAAAGCCATTACCGGCGCATCTTCGAATCGGCCAAGGTCGGCATCATGGTGCTGGAGATGGACGGCAGCCTGATCAACTGCAATACGGCCGTCAGCAACCGTGCCGAGCAGGCCGGGCCGCCCTCCGGCGAGGACAGCGACTACCTGGCACGCATCTTCAAGCAGCCGGCCAAGGCCTGGACGCTGATCGAGCAGGCGCGCAGCAGCGGTCTGGTCGTCAACGGCGACCTCGAACTTCTCAACAACGAAGGCGAATCGCGCTGGGCGCATTGCCTGTTCTCCATCGGGCGCTTTCCCGAAGAGGACCAGCACTACATCGAGGCAGTGTTCTACGACGTGACATCGCGCCGTATGCGTGAGGAAAAGGCGCTGCGCTCGGCCGAGCGCGATGTGCTCACCGACCTCATCAATCGCCGCGGTGCGCTCGCCTACCTTGAACAGGCGCTGGTCGATGCACGCCTCGAAGGCAAGGGCGTGACCCTGTTCTTCTTCGATCTTGACGGCTTCAAGTCGATCAACGACACCTACGGCCACGCCGCCGGTGACATCGTGCTGGTCGAGGTTGCGCGTCGTCTGCGCGGCGTGCGCAAGCGCTCTTCCGACCTGCTCGCCCGCCTCGGCGGTGACGAGTTCGTACTCGCCGCCTACGGCATGCACAAGACCGATGATGGCGCCCATCAGCTTGCCCAGGCCCTGCTGACCACCATGCAGACACCGATCGCGCTGGACCAGGGCCAGACCGCCTGTATCGGCGTCAGCATCGGCATTGCCGGCTACCCCGAAAACGCCGACAACGTGGCCGCGCTGCTGGAGACCGCCGACCAGGCCATGTATAGTGCAAAGAAGCGCGGCAAGAACCGCTACCAGGTAGCGGCGTCGAAAATGTAAGACTTCATGAAAATCCTGCTCCTGCGCGGCAATTGACCCTTAAATTGGATCACACAGCACAAGGAGAACAATATGTCTGCCATCCCTCCCGTACCAGCGGCCAAATCCGGTTTGCATCCGGTGATCTGGATTGCCGCGATTGCGGTGATCCTCTTCAGCGTGGTCGGCATTGCCGCCATGACCGGGCTCCTGCCCGGCAAGAGCGCCGCGCCCGAGGCCCCGGCCAAAGAAGCCAGCGCCAGCCCCGAAGTCGCACCCGCGACGCCAGCCCCGGTGGCCGTGGCAACGCCGGCCCCGGCGCCAAGCGCACCGGCCAGCCAGCCGGTTGAAAAGAAGGTCGCCAAGCCGGTCGTCAAGCAGGCCAGCACCACCTCCAGCAAGCCGGCCAGCAGCAGCGACGATCAGCGCGTCACCTACAGTTCCAAGCCGGCGCCGCCGCCGCCCTGCCCCGACTGCGCCGTGATCTCGAGTATTGAGCCGGTTGCCGTCGAAGGCGAAGGCAGCGGCCTCGGTGCGATTGCCGGCGGCGTGCTCGGGGCCGTCATCGGTAACCAGATCGGCGGCGGCTCCGGTCGTGATGTCGCGCGCATTGCCGGCATCGCCGGTGGCGCCTACGCCGGCCATCAGATCGAGAAGTCGCAGCGCGCCGGTACCGCCTACGACATCGTGGTGCGCTTCGTCGAGGACGGCAGCACCCAGCGTTTCCGCGAAAACGCCGCGCCGGTGTGGCAGGTGGGTGACAAGGTGCGCGTTGAAAACGGCCGCCTGGTACCGCGCTGAACCAGACTGATCACCTGAAAAACGGCCGTCTTCGGACGGCCGTTTGCTTTTGCGGCGCTGCCGCCTGGCTTAGAATGCGCGCATGGACTACAAGAATCCGAAATTCACCAAACCCTACCCCGACTCGCCCTGCGTGGCCGTCTGCTCGACCACCTTCGACGATATCTGCCGTGGCTGCGGCCGCAGTGTCACCGAAGTCGCCAACTGGGTCTTCCTCACCCAGGAGGAAAAGGACGTGATCTGGGAACGCATCATCGCCGACGGCTACCCGCGCCGTAACGGCTGAGGTCAGGAACCTTCACCACGCAGAACACAAAGCGCACGAAAAAACTCAAAACCCGAATTCGGGTCTCTTGGTGAAACTTTGTGTCCTTGGTGTCTTGGTGGTTCGCTTTTGATGCGTCTCAGCTCACCACTGAATTTCCTTCCGTCCCTGCGTCTTCAGAAACTCATTCGCCCTTGAAAACGGCCGGCTGCCGAAAAAGCCGCGATGGGCGGACAGCGGGCTGGGATGTACCGACTCGATCACGCAGTGCTGCGCCCCGATCAGAGCCCGCTTGGCCTGCGCATGCGCGCCCCACAGAATGAAGACGCGCGGCAGCTCTGATGCGCCCAGCGCCGCAATGATGTGGTCCGTGACCGCATGCCAGCCGAACTTCTTGTGCGAACCCGCTTCGCCCTGCCTCACGGTCAGGCCGGTGTTCAGCAGCAGCACACCCTGCGCCGCCCAGTGCGACAGATCGCCGCTTTCCAGTCGCGCACCAAGGTCGCTCTCCAGCTCCCTGGCGATGTTCTTCAGCGAGGGCGGCGCCCGCATGCCTTCCGGCACCGAAAAGGACAGGCCCATGGCCTGCGGTAGCAGGCTGCCGTGACAGGCATCCTCGCCGTGATACGGGTCCTGTCCCAGGATCACCACGGCGACTGCATCGGGCCGCATGGCCAGCGCACGGTAGCGCAAGGCACGCGGCGGATAGATGATTTCGCTGGTCTCGACGGCGGCAACGCGTGCCTCGGCCTGCGCTAGCGCATCCTTCAGATCGGCACCGCAGAAGTCCAGCCAGTGCCGCGGAAAATCACTCATCACTTTTCTTCAGGGTCTGCAACGCCATATGCACGCGCATCGCCGCATAGGCATCGTTGGCGGCGTACAGCTGCTGTTGTTCATTGAGTTGCGGCAGCGACCAGTTCGAGGTCGACAGACGCTTGGACTTGAGGAAGCGCTGGCCGAACAGGATGGCGATCGCGCCCTTGGCCCCGACCGAGTTCTTGTAGCCCATCTGGCGGAACACGCGATCCAGGTCGATCAGGTTCTGCGGGTGGATGGCGAACTTGTGCGCCAGCTGGCTCATGTCGTTGGACAGCCCGAAGCCGACCTTGGCAATGCCCGCATCGTGCAGCAGCTCGGCCACCGCCGCCTGCGCTGCGGCGGTACGCGTCTGGAACAGCCAGGCGCGCTCGGCGCTGGCGAACTGCACCAGATGCGGCCCGTCCGAGGTCTGGCCCTTGTGGAAGGTCGGGCGTGACTCGGTATCGAAGCCCAGGCAGGGATGACGACGGATCTCCGCCAGCGCAGCCGCCTCCTGCCCGGCGCCCACCAGATGGATCTGGGCCAGCGTCAGCGAGGGGAACAGCGGCATCGCGGCAATGGCTTCCTTGCCGGGCGCGTACAGTGGGGTGCTCATGCGCCTACTGTGCCACAGCGCCGCCCCGCCTTATCTGCGTTTAAGACGCCCAGAATCCGGCCCTTTCCGGCAATCGCAGCCGCGGCCCCCAGACACCGTGCGCAGGCCCGCATCCCCCGCCAAACAGCCCCAAGCCGCCTGTGCTGTCAAGTCTTGCCAGGCCTGCGGCCCTCCGGTAGGGTGCGTGCCTCACTGTTTCGGACCGACCCATGCTGCCGCCCATCGAACACCGCATTGCCGCCGATATCGGCGCCAAGCCCGCGCAAGTCATCGCCGCCGTTCAACTGCTCGACGAAGGCGCCACCGTGCCCTTCATCTCGCGCTACCGCAAGGAAGTCACGGGCGGCCTCGATGACACCCAGCTGCGCTTGCTGGAAGAGCGTCTCGGTTATCTGCGCGAACTCGAGGAGCGCCGCCTCGCGGTGATCGCCAGCGTGGAAGAGCAAGGCAAGATGACGCCGGCCCTGCTGCTCGAATTCCAGGATGCCGAAACCAAGCAGCGCCTCGAAGACCTTTACCTGCCGTATAAACAAAAGCGACGGACCAAGGCGCAGATCGCCAAGGAGTCCGGCCTCGAACCGCTGGCCGACGCGCTGCTCAACGACCCGACCCTGAAGCCCGAAGACGAAGCCGCCAAGTACGTCGCCGCCGACCGCGCCGAAAACCCGGTCGCCGACGTCAAGGCTGCCCTCGACGGCGCGCGCCAGATTTTGATGGAGCGCTTTGCCGAAGACGCCGAGCTGCTCGGCAAGCTGCGCGAGCAACTGCAGGAAAACGGCATCCTCACCTCGGTCATGGCAGAAGGCAAGGAGGTAGAAGGCGCCAAGTTCCGCGACTACTTCGCCTACTCCGAAAACATCTCCGAGATTCCCTCGCACCGCGCCCTGGCCCTGTTCCGCGGCCGCAACGAAGACATCCTGCGTCTGGCGCTGAAAATGCCGGAAGAGTTGCAGGATCCGCCGCTGTCCTCGCCGTGCGAGCGCCGCGTCGCCGCACACTTCGGCATCAAGGACGAAGGTCGCGCCGCCGACCGCTGGCTGCTTGAAACCGCGCGCTGGGCCTGGATGATCAAGATTTCCCTGCACCTCGAACTCGAACTCATGAACGCCCTGCGCGAACGCTCGGAAGAAGAAGCCATCCGCATCTTCGCCCGCAACCTCAAGGATCTGCTGCTGGCCGCACCGGCCGGCCCGCGCGTGACCATGGGCCTGGACCCCGGCATCCGCACCGGCGTCAAGGTGGCCGTGGTGGACAGCACCGGCAAGGTGGTGGATACCGCCACCGTCTATCCGCACGAGCCGCGCAATGACTGGCATGGCGCGCTGCACACGCTGGGTCTGCTCTGCGTCAAGCACAAGGTGAATCTGATCTCCATCGGCAACGGCACCGCCTCGCGCGAAACCGACAAGCTGGCCGCCGACCTGATCAAGGGCCTGCCCGAGCTCAAGATGAACAAGATCGTGGTGTCGGAAGCCGGTGCCTCGGTGTACTCCGCCTCCGAACTAGCTGCGCGCGAATTCCCCGATCTCGACGTTTCCCTGCGCGGCGCCGTGTCGATTGCGCGCCGCCTGCAGGACCCGCTGGCCGAACTCGTCAAGATCGAACCCAAGGCCATCGGCGTCGGCCAGTACCAGCACGACGTGTCGCAGACCAAGCTGGCCCGCTCGCTCGACGCCGTGGTCGAGGACTGCGTGAACGCCGTCGGTGTGGACGTGAACACCGCCAGCGCACCCCTGCTCGCGCGCATCTCGGGCTTGAACAGCACGCTGGCCGCCAACATCGTGTCGCACCGCGACGCCAACGGCCGCTTCGCCAGCCGCGACGCGCTAAAGTCGGTACCCCGCCTCGGCGACAAGACCTTCGAGCAGGCCGCCGGTTTCCTGCGCGTGAACGACGGCGACAACCCGCTCGACGCCTCCGCGGTTCACCCGGAAGCCTACCCGGTGGTCGAGAAGATCCTCGCCGACATCAGGAAGGGCGTGAAGGAAGTGATCGGCGACAGCAGCACCGTGCGCGCGCTCAAGGCCGAGAAGTACACCGACGAAAAGTTCGGCCTGCCCACCGTGCAGGACATTCTCAAGGAACTCGAAAAACCCGGCCGCGACCCGCGTCCTGAGTTCAAGAGCGCCACCTTCAAGGAAGGCGTCGAAGACCTCAAGGACCTGCTGCCCGGCATGCAGCTCGAAGGCGTGGTCACCAACGTCGCCGCCTTCGGTGCTTTTGTCGATATCGGCGTGCACCAGGACGGCCTGGTCCATGTCTCCGCGCTGTCCAACAAGTTCGTCAAGGACCCGCACGAAGTCGTCAAGGCCGGCGACGTGGTCAAGGTCAAGGTGCTGGAAGTGGATATCCCGCGCAAGCGCATCGCCCTGACCATGCGTCTGACCGATGAGGTCAGCACAAAGCGTGCGGAAGGCAACGGCCAGCGCAACGACCGCAGCGCCTCGCCCCGCGACGTGCAGCGCCACAGCAGCAACCGCAGCGCACCGCAGCAGGAAAATGCGATGGCGGCGGCGTTTGCCAAGCTGAAGCGCTGAGTTACTCCGGCTTCAACACAAAGGGCTCCTTGCGGAGCCCTTTGTGTTTGTGGAATACACAACTACGACTCAAGCTACCGCCAACTTGAGCTTTCCAACCCGGCCCAGATCAATCTGCTGCCGAGCAATCCAGAGGTCATGGGCATCCTGCATCGCCAGCCAGCTTTCGGGTGTGCGTCCCAGGGCCTTGGACAGGCGCAAGGCCATCTCAGGCGAAACACGGTTGCTGCCATTGAGGATCCGGCTCAGGGTGGACGGCGCCACATCCAGATTGAGCGCAAGTTCGCGCCCGCTGATGCCATTGGGCTCAAGATATACCTCGGTGATGAATTCGCCGGGATGTGGTGGGTTGTGCATGGCCATCAGTGATAATCCTCATAGTCCAGAATATAGGCATTGCCGTCGACAAACTCGAAGGTCAGCCGCCAGTTGCCATTGACCGTAATCGCCCAGCGACCGCGCATCTCGCCCTTGAGCGCATGCAGCCGAAAGCCGGGGATATCCATGTCCTCAATCGTCTGAGCGGTATCGAGCGCTGCAAGCTGCATACGCAGCCGGCGTGCATGACTAACCTGCACACCTGATGCGTTGCCGGTTTCAAAAAACCTGCGCAAGCCCTTGTGCCGAAATGACTTGATCATGGCGCACTATAGCATGTTGCGCACTACGCAACAAAAACAATTCCAGAAACCCGATCCGGGAAAATCGACAGCACGGCTTTGCTGCTAGCATGCAACACTGATCAGGCACAATTTGAACAACTCGCGTACATGACTGACCCGCAAGCCAACAACCCCCTGCACGGCATCACCCTCGAGCAAATCGTCACAAGACTGGTCGATCACTACGGCTGGGAGGCCCTCGCCCGCAGGATCAATATCAACTGCTTCAAGAGCGATCCCTCGGTGAAGTCCAGCCTCAAGTTCCTGCGCAAGACGCCCTGGGCGCGGGAGCAGGTTGAGCAGCTGTATATCTCGACGTTTTTCTGATTCGCCTCGTCGAACGCTTTTTCGGTAGAAAACCGAATCCACAGTACCCCTGAAACCGTTCGGGCTGAGCTTGTCGAAGCCGCAATGGTTTTTGTGTTTGTCGTATAAACCTGCTTGTCATGACCGCTTTGGCGGCTTCGACAAGCTCAGCCCGAACGGTCATTGCTTCACTAGCCCCATAAAGGCCAACAGCCGCACTTAAGCCCCACTGCCAGCGCAGTTTTTTGCCGGATGCTCGCGTGAGACAATCTGGGCATGAAACTGCCGCCCCTGAATCCCCGCTACGCCCTGCTGGACCAACCCTTTCATCAGCCGATTCCGACCACGCCGCTGCCCGAGGTCGAGCTGCTGCATGTATCGTCCGCGCTTGCCGATGAACTAGGCTTTGATGCCGATACCCTTAACAGCAGCGAATTCCGTGAGCTCATGGCTGGCAACCGTCCCTGGCCGGATTACGCGAGCCGCGCCTCGGTGTATTCGGGCCACCAGTTCGGCGTGTATGTACCGCAGCTCGGCGACGGGCGCGCACTGATGATTGCGGAGATCGCCGATGCGCAGGGCCGGCGCATGGAGCTGCAGTTGAAGGGCGCCGGCCTCACGCCCTACTCGCGCCATGCCGACGGCCGCGCCGTGCTGCGTTCATCGATCCGCGAATACCTGTGCTCGGAAGCCATGCATGCGCTGGGCATTCCGACCACGCGCGCGCTGTCGCTGGTCGGTTCCCCGCAGCCCGTCTATCGCGAGCGGGTCGAGACCGCCGCCGTGGTGTGCCGCGTGGCGCCGAGCTTCGTGCGTTTCGGGCATTTCGAATTCTTCTATCACACGGGCCAGCACGAGGCGCTGCCCAAGCTGGCCGACCATGTGATCGCCGAGCAATTTCCGGACCTGGCAGACCGCCCCGACCGATATGTGCTGTGGCTGATCGAGGTGGTCGAACGCACCGCGCGCCTGATCGCGCAATGGCAGGCCGTCGGCTTCTGCCATGGCGTGATGAACACCGACAACATGTCCGTCCTCGGCCTGACGCTGGACTACGGCCCCTTCGGTTTTCTGGACGCCTTCGATTTCAACCACATCTGCAACCACTCCGACGAGCAGGGGCGCTATGCCTACGGCATGCAGCCCGAAATCGCGCAGTGGAACCTCTCGCGCCTGCTGCAGGCCTGCTTCCCCCTGCTTTCGGACAACGACGACGAGGCGCTGGATATCGCCCGCAACATCTACGACAAGTACGCACCAGCCTACGGCAATGCGGCGCGCCGGCGCTGGGCCGACAAGCTCGGCTTCGCCGAGGTGCGCGAGGGCGACGATGCGATCATCAACGAGCTGCTCTCCATCATGCACCGGAGCAAGAGCGACTTCACCCTGACCTTCCGTCGGTTGGCGCTGATCAAAAGCGCCGGCGAACAGCCGGCGGCCGGCGTGCGCGAGCACATCATGGATATCGCCGCCTTCGATGCCTGGGTGCCGAAATACCGCGCCCGCCTGCTGGCGGAAAACAGCGTTGACGCAGAACGTGCCGCGCGCATGAATGCCGTGAATCCGCTCTATGTGTTGCGCAACCACCTGGCGCAAACCGCCATCGAAAAGGCCGAGCGCGGCAGCATGGAAGAGCTCGACCGTCTGGCGCAGGTACTGAGCGCGCCCTACACGGAACAGCCGGGCATGGAAGCCTACGCCGCCGAACCGCCGGCGCATTTGCGCCATATCGAAGTCAGCTGTTCTTCATAAACAAAAAGCCCCGCAGATGCGGGGCTTTTGCTTGGGGATGGAAAGCGTCAGGCCGCCTTCTTCTGCGGACCGATGCCCGTGCCTTCGCACTGGAAGCCGGGCACGCGACCGAAGCGGAAATACGGGCCGAGGCCGATGGCCTGGTGAGCGGCATAGACTGCATCGAGGTCGGACACCACCTTGCCGTCCGCATCACGCACAAAGATATGCATCTTGAGGGCCTCGGCCGTCACGCCCTCGCCCAGCTTGGCGCCGGGCTCGGCGGCATTGACGAAAATCAGCTTGTTGGTGCTGTCGCGTGACTCGATGAAGTGCACTTCTTCATCCCAGCGCTTGTTGTGACTGTCGTAAATCACGGTCAAGGGCCCCTTGAGGCTGGTCGGATCGAACTTGTAAATGCTCATCTTGTATCTCCATCTTTTAACAGGTAAAGAAAAGAAAGCGTTACGTCTGAACGACGGTTAATTGTATATCCGTGCGCCGGGATTTTTTTCAAGTCTGAATATGCGCTTCCAGACTGGCCCAGCCCCTGACTTAGGCCTTAAAATTCGACTTTGGCTATAAAAACGGCACCAACCATGAGCACCGAACCGGTACACCTCTACGGCATCAAGAACTGCGACACCATGAAGAAGGCCCTCAACTGGGTGGCCGAGCGCGAGATCGCGCATGTTTTCCACGACTACAAGAAGGAAGGCGTGGATCGCAGCAAGCTGGTGGAATGGTGCAAGATCGTCGGCTGGAAAACCCTGGTGAATACCAAGGGCACCACCTGGAAAAAGCTGACACCCGAGCAGCAGGCCGTCACGGCCCAGGGCCAGGCCGTGGCGCTGATGATGGAAAACCCGAGCCTGATCCGCCGGCCGGTGGTCGAGATCAATGGTCAGTTACTGGTGGGCTTCGATCCCACGATGTTCGAAAGTTTCGTGCGATGAGCGACACGTTTCAGCGCTTCATTTTTGAAAAGCTGGACATTCGCGGCGCCATCGTCCAGCTCGAAACGAGCTGGCAAGGCATGCAGCATGGCCGCGCCTATGCGCTCCCGGTGCTGGAACTGCTGGGCCAGACCACGGCCGTCACCACGCTGATCGGCTCACAGCTCAAGACGCCGGGGCGGCTGACTTTTCAACTGCAAGGTGAAGGCCCCGTTTCCCTGCTGGTCGTCGATTGCGACGAGCAATTGCGTTTGCGTGGCATGGCCAAGGCCGATCCGATCCTTACCCAGACCTCGGCACCCGAGCTTATCGGTGACGGTCGCCTGCTGCTGACCCTGCAGACCAACGACAGCCGCAAGCCCTACCAGAGTTTTGTGCCGATCGAGGGCGACAGCATCTCGGCCATCTTCGAGAACTATCTGGCGATGTCGGAACAGCAGCCGACGCGTCTGTTCCTGTTCGCCGACGGCGACCGCGCCTGTGGCTTGTTCCTGCAGAAGCTGCCGGAAACACCGGGCAATCACGAGCGGGACGAAGACGGCTGGAACCGCGTGCAACAACTCGCCGCCACCATGCGTCCAGACGAGTTCTACCTCCCCGCCGAAGAGTTGCTGCATCGTCTCTTCGCCGAGGAAGATGTGCGCCTGTTCGAAGCCCACCCGGTCGTCTACCATTGCCCGCGCGACGAGGAAAAGGTACGCGGCGCCCTGCTCTCCCTCGGCCGCGACGAAGTGCAGGCCATCCTCGACGAGCACGGCGAGATCCGCGTGCACGATGACATCTGCAATCACGAGTATGTCTTCGGCGAGGAAGTGCTCGATGAGCTGTTTCCAGCAACGCCACGCCGCCTGCACTGAGACGAAAAACTCCGTTCGTCCTGAGCTTGTCGAAGGACGATACGAAAACTCACCCTTTACTGTCTTGCCCTTCGACAAGCTCAGGGCGAACGCACTTTAAGCATCATTCTCTAGAATCTTGAGCATAGACATTAGCGAAGAAGCCGGCGTGCGCTACCTGCACTTCGGTTCGGACTGGGTACAGGGTGCCATGCGCATTGCGCGCCCGTGGGCCCTGGAGCTCGACTACACGCGCGAGATGATGGCGGCCCTGCTGCTCCGTCCTGATGCGGCCTGGCCGCGCAAGGTGCTGCAGATCGGGCTGGGCGCGGCGTCGGTGACCAAGTTCCTCTACCGCCACCGGCCAGATTGCAAGATCACCGTGGTCGAGATCGATCCGGCCGTGGTGCCCATGGCGTATCAGTATTTCAAGCTGCCGGACGATCCGCAGCGCATCCACATCGAAATCGCCGACGGCGCCGATTTCGTGATCGGCCACAAGGGCAAGTATGACCTGATCCTGGTCGATGGCTTCGACTCGAATGCGCGCGCCGGGCGGCTGGACAGCCTGCCCTTCTACCTGGACTGCAAGGCGCGCCTCTCGCGCGACGGCATCATGGTGGTCAACCTACTGTCCCGCAGCCGCAATTTCAAGGCCAGCGTGCAGCGTCTGGGCGAGGCCTTCGACGGCCGTGCACTGGCCTTTCCTTCATGCGACAGCGGCAATGCGATCGCCTTCGGCGCAACGGGCCACGCCGTGGAACAGACACTGGATGAGCTGAAGGCGCATGCGCGCGAACTCAAGGCGGCCAGCGGCCTCAACCTCCTGCCCACCATTGCGCGCATCGAACGCACCAGCTACTGTGCCGGCGGCGTCTTCAGCCTGTAGGCCTACTTTGCCGCTTTATCCGCAGCCGGCTTGTCGGCTGCGGGCGGATCGATAACCACGCGCACACGGTCGCCCTCTGCCAGTGCATCCGGCGGATTGATGATGATCTGCTGATTCGCAGCAAGACCACCGACCTCGACCCGCGCACCCAGCTCACGCACGATTTTCACCGGCAGCAGACGCGCCCGGCCCTCGCCATCGACGGTGGCGACATGGATGCCGTTGGGCCGGAACAGCAGCGTATTGCCGGGCAGGGTCAACCCCTCCGCAGCTGCTCCCTGCGACTGGATCGCAACCTGCACGAAGGCGCCCGGCAGCAGGCGGCCCTCGGGATTGGGCAGATTCACCTCGACCTGCAGGGTGCGTGTCTGCGTGTCGATGGCACCCGCACTGCGCACGATCTTGCCGGTGAACTCCTCACCCGGCATCTCGCGCAGCGAGACCACCGCTGCATCGCCGGGGCGTATGCGCGCTGCATAGCTTTGCGGTACGTAGATATAGACGCGCAGCGGATCATTCTTCGCCAGCATGAAAAGAAGCCGGTTGTTGCCGCCCGCATCGACAAGGCTGCCGATGTCGATATTGCGACGAGTGACCACGCCGGAGAAAGGCGCAATGATGCGGCTGTAGCCGAGTTGTTCCTGCAGGCGGCGCACAGCGGCCGAAGCCGCCGCCTCGGCGGCGGTCGCCACGGCCAGCGCATTGCGGCGCTCATCCAGCTCCTGCTGCGAAACCGCATTGCTCTTGCGCAGCGCCTCCCAGCGCTCGAAGGAGCTGCGTGCAAGTTGCAGATTGTTGGCAGCTTGCACCTGCACCGCTTTGGCTTCCTGCACCTGCTGGGCCAGCTCCGGCGTGTCGATCACAGCCAGCAGTTCACCCTGCTTGACGGTGTCGCCGATGTCCTTGAGCCAGCGTGACACATAGCCATTGGTGCGCGCATAGATCGGCGCTTCGGTAAAGCCCTGCAGCGTACCCGGCAGGCGCGTCTCGCTGTCGCCACTGGCCGGCTTGGGCAACACCACCTTGACGTGACGCACGCCCTGCTCGCGCGCCGTTTCCGCCAGCGCCGCAGCCTGGCTCATGCGCACGCCGATCACGACCAGGGAGGCCATGCCCAGTGCGCCCAGCCCGATCAGGGCGGCCTTGCGCGCACGCTTCAGCATGCGCACGCGCTGCACGCCGGGTGGCAGGCTGTGGATACCCAGCGATGCATGACGCTGATTCGACTTCTCGGACATGTCAGGAATTTCCTTCCGGATGAGGACGCGCCGGCGGCAGCGTGGCTGCGCGGCGCTGCAGGCGCTGGTGCACTTCGGCAAAGACCAGCGGCACAAAGATCAGCGTCGACAGGGTGGCGAACAACAAACCGCCAATCGCGGCGCGGCCGAGCGGCGCATTCTGCTCACCGCCATCACCCAGCCCAAGCGCCATCGGCAGCATGCCGAGGATCATGGCCAGCGCCGTCATCAGCACCGGACGCAAACGGGTGGCACCGGCCTCCAACGCTGCGGACAGAGGCGGCTCGCCCTCGGCCAGGCGCTTGCGCGCAAAGGACACCATCAGGATGCTGTTCGCGGTCGCCACGCCCATGGTCATGATCGCGCCGGTCATGGCCGGCACGCTGAGCGTGGTGCCGGTCAGGAACAGCATCCAGGCAATGCCGGCAAGCGCCGCCGGCAGCGCGGTGATGATGATGAAGGGATCAACCCAGGACTGGAAGTTGACCACGATGAGCAGGTACACCAGCACGATGGCGCATGCCAGACCGAGACCGAGACCGACGAAGGAGCTCTTCATGGTCTCCACCTGACCACGCATGGCGATGCTGGAGCCCTTGGCCAGCCTGGGTTGCAGCTCGGCAATCGCCTTTTCCACCTCTGCCGCCACCGAACCCAGATCGCGGCCGCTGACGCTGACATAGAGATCGATCACCGGCGTGATGTTGTAACGCGACACGATTGCCTGTTCGCGATCGCTCTCGGTCTGCACCAAATTGCCAAGCAGCTGCGTCGGCGTGGCCGGATTGCTGCTGCCCACCGGAATCTGGAGCAGCGAATCGAGCGAGTCGAAGCGATACTGCGGTGTCTGCACCTGAATCTGGTAGGACACCCCGTTCTTGGGATCGAGCCAGTAAGCGGGCGCCGTCTGGAAACTGCCGGACAGCGGCACCAGCACATTCTGCGCCACATTGGCGGCCGACAGCCCCATCTGCTGCAGCTGGGTGCGCTCCATGTTGAAACGCATCACCGGCTGATCGATGCGCTGGTGGATATGCACATCCACCGCGCCCGGAATCTGCTGCACCTTGCGCTGCAGCTCTGCCGCCAGTGCATGGTTCTCGCGCACGTTGTTGCCGCTGAACTGCACGTCGATCGCCGCCGGCAGGCCGAAGTTGAGGATCTGCGTCACCACGTCGGCCGGCTGGAAGAAGAATTCAATGCCGGGGAAGCGCTGCGGCAATTCGCGACGCAGCATGTTCACATACGTCTCGCTGGGCGCATGGCCGGGCTTCAGGGCAATCAGCGTCTCGCCATCCAGCGTGCCGATGGTGCCGGCATTGCTGTAGGAAAGATTGATGCCGCTGTAGGGCAAACCCAGATTGTCGAGCAGGGTGCCGAGTTCGGCGGGCGGAATGATCTCGCGGATGGCGGCATTGATGAGGTCGGCATGACGCGCCGTCTCCTCGATGCGCGTACCGGTCGGCATGCGGAAATGCAGGCGGATCTGGCCGGCATCGACGCTGGGGAAGAAATCGCGGCCGAGCTGAGTGTACAAGCCCGTCGACAGCACGCAGAAGCCGAGGAAGAGTGGCGCGAAGACACGGCGGCGCGGCAGCAGCGCGCTGAGCAGATTGAGATAGCCGCCGCGCATCTGCTCGAAGCGCGCATCGAAGCTGCGATACACGCGTTGTAGCAGGCTGGGCCTGGCGTCCGCCGGCGGCGCGGCATGATTGCGCATGAACAGCATCACCAGCGTCGGGATCAGCGTACGCGAAAGCAGATAGGACGCCAGCATGGCGAACATCACCGCCTCCGCGAGCGGCACGAACAGGTAGCGCGCCACGCCGGTGAGGAAGAACATGGGCACGAACACGATGCAGATGCTCAGCGTGGATACCAGGGTCGGGATGGCGATCTCGCCCGCACCTTCGCGCACCGCGGTTTCGAGGTCGTGGCCGAGATGCAGGTAACGTTCGATGTTCTCGATGGTGACGGTGGCGTCATCGACCAGGATGCCCACCGCCAGCGCCAGTCCACCCAGCGTCATGATATTGATGGTTTCGCCGAGCGCATAAAGCGCAAGGATCGAGCACAGCACGGACAGCGGAATCGAGATGGCGATGATGCAGGTGCTGCGCCAGTTGCCGAGGAAGACCAGGATCATGATCGCGGTCAGGCAGGCGGCGATCACGCCTTCATGCACCACGCTGCTGATGGCGGCCTCGACGAACACCGACTGATCGAACAGCGGCGTCACCGTGATGTCGTCGGGCAGCGTCGGAATCACTTCCTCCAGCTTGGCGCGCAGCGAGCTGACGATATCCAGGGTCGAGGCGCTGCCGTTCTTCAGTATCGAGAGCAGGACACCGCGCTCGCCGTCCTTGCGGATGATGTTGGTCTGGTTGACGAAGCCGTCGCGTACGCGCGCCACTTCGCCGAGATAGGTGGTGGCGCCATTGACGGTGCGCACCGGCAGATCGTTGAGCTCCTCGATCACCTGCGGCGAACCGTTCATCTTGACCGTGTATTCGGTCTCGCCGACCTTGGCCGTACCGCCCGGCAGGATCAGGTTCTGCACGCTGATGGCATTGACCACATCCGTGGCGGAGAGGCCCTTGGACTGCAGCGCCTGCGGATCAAGATCCACCGAAACGACGCGATTCTTACCCCCGTAGGGGAAGGGAATGGCCACGCCGGGAATGGTCACCAGCCGCGGGCGCAGGAAGTTCACAGCGGTGTCAAAGACGCGCTGCTCGGGCATGGAAACACTGGAAAGACCGAGCTGGATGACAGGTACGCTGGACGCCGAGTACTTGATGATCAGTGGCGGCGTTGCCCCCGCCGGTAGCTGGCGCAACATGGTCTGCACTACAGAGGTGACCTGGGCCAGCGCGGTCTGGATATTCGCCCCGGGCTGAAAGAAGACCTTGATGACAGCGACGCCGGCCAGCGACTGTGACTCGATGTGCTCGATGTCATTGACCGTGGTGGTGAGCAAGCGCTCGTTGATGGCCGTGATGCGCTGCCCCATCTCCTGCGCCGACAGACCGTTGTAATTCCAGATGATGCTGATGACCGGAATGTCGATTTCCGGAAAGATGTCGGTCGACATGCGCTTCAGCGCAAGCGGGGCCGACAGCAGGATCAGCAGCGCCATCACCAGAAAGGTGTAGGGACGCCGCAGGGCGATATCAACTATCCACATCCGGGCGGGTTTTCTGTTCGGTCAGGAGGATGTTTCGGAGAAGGAACCTCACCGCCTTGCGGCAGCCTCATAATGATAGATGCATTAGGCCTCGTCGCGCATGCGAAACTTCTGCTTTTGCCCCGGCATCGTTGCATGCATGCGGGTCGGTCTGCACTTTTGGCGCAAGCGCTTTCATTTTCACTCACCGGAGACAGCTCATGAAACTCTATTACACCCCCGGCACCTGCTCCACCGTGCCGCGCATCCTGCTGGCGGAAGCCGGCATCGCCTGCGAACAGGAAGCCGTGAGTTTCAAGACCCGGCAGACCGCCGGCGGCGCCGACTATCTGCAGATCAACCCGAACGGCTATGTACCGGCGCTGCAGCTCGACGACGGCACCATCCTGACTGAAGGCCCGGCCATCGACCAGTATCTGGCTGATCTGGCGCCGGAGAAGAAGCTGGCCCCGGCCAACGGCACGCCGGAACGCTATCGCATGCAGTCATGGCTGAACTACATCGCCACCGAGCTGCACAAGGGCGGCTACAGCATCCTGTTCGACCGCGGCGCGGCCGAGGAATGGAAGGACGCGGCACGGACCAAGCTGGCCAAGCGTCTCGCCCATGCCGATGCCGCACTCGCCGGCAAGTCGTATCTGCTCGGCGACGACTTCGGCTGCGCCGATGCCTACCTCTTCGTGGTGCTCGGCTGGAGCGAATTCGCCCATGTCGACCTCAGTCCCTACGCCAACCTCAGGGCCTTCATGGAACGCATCGCGGCCCGTCCCTCGGTGCAGGCGATCAAGACGATGGACGCAAAGAAGTAAAAGCAGCAAAACGCAAAAAGCCCGGCCGAAGCCGGGCTTTTTGCGTTTACGGGCACAGTCTAGGCGGCGAGGCGCGGATAGTCGGTATAACCCTTTTCTTCACCCGCGTAGAGCGTGCCTTCATCGAGCGGATTGAGCGCCGCGCCGAGGCGGAAGCGCTCGACCAGATCCGGATTCGAGATCAGCAGACGGCCGAAGGCAATCGCATCGGCGTGACCGGCCTGCAGATCTGCCTGCGCACTGGCGAAATCGTAGCCGTTGTTGAGGATGAGGTTGCCGGTGTAGATCGCCCGCGTATGGCGGTAGTCGAAGGGCAGCCAAGTGTCGCGCGGTGCGCCGCCCGTGCCCTGCAGGATGTCGAGAAAGGCGAGACGACGCGAATTGAGCTCGGTCACGACATGGTCGAAGGTCGCCTGCGGGTTCTCGTCGCTGATATCGCCGAAGGTGGTCACCGGCGACAGGCGCAGGCCGGTGCGATCATTGCCGATCGCATGACACACGGCGTCCATCACCTCGAGCAGCAGGCGCGCCCGCTTTTCCTTGCTGCCGCCATAGGCGTCATCGCGCTGATTGGTGGATGAGCGCAGGAACTGGTCGAGCAGATAGCCGTTGCCGGCATGCACTTCGACGCCGTCGAAGCCGGCGTCCATGGCATTCTTCGCCGCCTGCGCATAGGCGGCCACGAGTGCCGGCAGTTCGCCTGCCTCCAGCGCGCGCGGCGTGACGTAATCACTCATGGTCTTGCCGTCATACACCTTCCCTGCCGGCTTGATGGCAGACGGTGCAACCGGCAGCTTGCCGGCCGGCTGCAGGGCAGGATGCGAGATGCGGCCGACATGCCAGAGCTGCAGTGCAATCTTGCCACCGGCTGCATGCACGGCGCTGGTCACCTTCTGCCAGCCGGCGATCTGCGCATCGGTATGGATGCCGGGCGTGCGCACATAGCCGTGCCCTTCGGCGCAGACCGGTGCGGCCTCGGTCAGGATCAGGCCGCAAGACGCGCGCTGGCGGTAATACTCGGCGATCAGGTCGGTGGGCACATTGCCCTCGCCGGCGCGGCAGCGCGTGAGCGAGGACATCACCACGCGGTTGCCGAGCGAGATCGCGCCGAATTGGGCCGGGGTAAACAGGTCAGTCATCATCCATCCTTCCTTGCAAGTACAGTTTCGGCGAGGGTCACCCAGTAGCGGATGCCGGTGGGAATCACCTCGTCGTTGAAATCGTAATGCGGGCTGTGCAGCATGCAGCCGCCCTCGCCCATGCCGTTGCCCAGCCACACATAGCAGCCGGGCTTGACCGCCGCCATGTAGGCAAAGTCCTCGGCGCCCATGCTGGCCTTCAGATGGGTGACCAGATTCGGCTTGCCCACCACCTGCGCGGCGACGGCGCGCGCATGGTCGGTGGCAACCTTGGCATTCACGGTCGGCGGGTAGCCGTAGGAATACACAAGATTCACCTCCACGCCGAACATCGCTTCGACGCCGGTGCAGATGCGCCGCACACCGGCCTCCATCATGTCCTTGAGCTCGGGCTTGAGGGTGCGCACGGTGCCGCCCATGACCACCGAATTCGGCAGGATGTTGTCGGCATGGCCGGCATGAATGCGCGTGACGCTGACCACCGTGGCTTCCTGCGGATCGGTATTGCGCGACACCAGTGTCTGCAGATTGGTGATCAGCGCGGCCGAGGCAATGACGGCATCATTGGCCTGATGCGGCATGGCGGCATGACCACCGCGGCCGGTGACGGTGATCTCGAAACGATCGGTGCCGGCCATGACCGGGCCTTCGATCACGCTGATCTTGCCCGCCTCCAGCCCCGGCCAGTTGTGCAGGCCGAACACCATGTCCATGGGGAAACGATCGAACAGACCTTCCTCAACCATGACGCGACCGCCGCCTTCATGCTCCTCGGCCGGCTGGAAGATCAGATACACGGTGCCGTCGAAATTGCGCGTCTTCGCCAGCGCCTCGGCCGCGCCAAGCAGCATGGCGGTGTGGCCGTCATGGCCGCAGGCATGCATGTGGCCGTCGATCCTGGAGTGATGCGGAAAGGTGTTCAGCTCCTTGAGCGGCAGCGCATCCATGTCGGCGCGCAGACCGATGGCGCGTGAGCTGCTGCCCGCCGATATCTTTGCCACCACGCCGGTGCCGGCGAGACCGCGATGGACCTCGATCCCCAGATTCTCCAGGTAATCGGCGACCACATCGGCGGTGCGGTTTTCCTTGAAGGCCAGTTCGGGATGGGCGTGAATGTCGCGGCGCACGGCGGCAATGCGCGCCGCCAGATCGGGAAGCAGGGTGTCCAGGCTCATGGCAGATACAGGCTGTGATTCAAACGACGATCTTACCCGAAGGCAGCGGGAGGCCCGGGAAGACGACTGATAAAATAGCGACTCCGCGTCGAAATTCAAGCCCCCATGTCCGCCAGTTCCTCATTGCAGCAGCGCAGCCTGAAGGCCGTCTGGCATCCCTGCACGCAGATGAAGCGGCACGAGTCGCTGCCGCCGCTGGCGATCGGCCGCGCCCAGGGCGCCTGGCTGTACGACCTGGACGGCAGGCGCTATCTGGATGGCATCAGTTCCTGGTGGGTGAATCTCTTCGGCCACGCCCATCCGGCCATCAATGCCGCGCTCAAGGACCAGCTCGACACGCTCGCGCATGTCATGCTGTCCGGCTGCACGCATGCGCCGGTGGTCGAGCTGTCGGAACGCCTCTCCGCCCTCACCGGCCATGCACTCGGCCACTGCTTCTACGCCTCGGACGGCGCTTCGGCGGTGGAGATTGCGCTCAAGATGAGCTTCCACTACTGGCAGAACAGCGGCCGGCCGCAAAAGCGCGAGTTCATCTGCCTGCAGCACAGTTATCACGGCGAAACACTGGGCGCCCTCAACGTCACCGACGTCGATCTCTTCCGCGACGCCTACGATCCGCTGCTGCGTCATGCACACCGCGTGCCCACGCCGGATGCGCGCAATGCCGAGACACCGGAACAGGCGGCCCGCACCGCCCTGCAGGCACTGGAAACCTTGCTCGCCGAAAAGCACGCGACGATTGCCGCCTTCATCGTCGAGCCCCTGGTTCAGTGCGCGACCGGCATGGCCATGTACGATCCCCTCTATCTCAAGGAAGCCCGCCGGCTCTGCGACCAGTACGAGGTCCATCTGATCGCCGACGAAATCGCCGTCGGTTGCGGCCGCACCGGAACCTTCTTTGCCTGGGAACAAGCGGCTCAGTTGGGTAACTGGTGGCCCGACTTCCTCTGCCTTTCGAAAGGCATCAGCGCGGGCTACCTGCCGCTGTCGCTGGTCATGAGCACGGACAAGGTCTATGCCGCCTTCTACGACGAGGATGTGACGCGCGGCTTCCTGCATTCGCACTCCTACACCGGCAACCCCATGGCCTGCCGCGCCGCCCTGGCCATGCTCGACCTGTTCGCGTCGGAAAACGCGCTGGCCGGCAACCGCCTGCGCGCCGCCCGCCTCAATGAGTTGCTGCAGCCCATCGCGGCTGACCGCCGCATTCGTCATTACCGCAACCGCGGCATGATCTGGGCCTTCGATGTCCACATCGACGATGCGGAAAAGGCGGCGAGCTTCTCACGCCGCTTCCACGAGGCCGCACTCAGGCACGAACTGCTGCTGCGTCCCATCGGCACCACCGTCTATCTGATGCCGCCTTATGTGCTGGACGACGATGAACTCGTGCATCTGGCGAGAAGCACGCAGGCGGCACTCAACGAGGTCTTGAGCGCATGAAGCTGCTCGACGACATCCACCACAAACTCACGGCGCTGGAGCGCCAGCATCTGCGCCGTCAGATACGCACCCTCGATACGCCGTGCTCGCCCCACATCCGCATCGGCGAGCGCGAGCTGCTGGCCTTCTGCAGCAACGACTATCTCGGTCTCGCCAACCATCCCGCCCTGGTTGAGGCGATGGCGGAAGGCGCAAGGACATACGGAGTCGGCAGCGGCGCCGCGCATCTGGTCAGCGGCCACAGTCGCGCCCATGCGCTGCTGGAAGAACAGCTGGCGGCGATGCTGTCACCCTGGATTCCACAGGCACGCGCCCTCTTCTTCTGCACCGGCTACATGGCCAATCTGGCCGTCACGCCGGCACTGGTCGAGGCCGGCGACACTGCCAGCAAGACCAGCGGTCGCGCCATCTTCGCCGATGCGCTCAACCATGCCTCGCTGATTGATGCCACACGGCTGGCCCGCGATGCCGACGTCATAGAGTACGCACATGCCGATGTAGCCGCACTGGGAGCTGCACTGGCGGGATCGGCCGCCGGCCACAAGCTCATCGTGACCGATGCGGTATTTTCCATGGACGGCGATATCGCCCCCCTGCCCGCACTGGCGCAACTCGCCGAACAGCACGATGCCTGGCTGGTCGTCGATGATGCGCACGGCTTTGGCGTGCTCGGCGAGCACGGCTGCGGCGCCCTCGAACACTTCAAGCTGCGTTCGGAACACATTGTCTATACCGGCACCCTGGGCAAGGCCGCCGGCGCGGCCGGCGCCTTTGTCGTCGCGCATGCAAGCGTGATCGAATGGCTGCTGCAACGAGCACGCACCTATCTGTTCACCACGGCCTCGCCGCCAGCAGTCGCGCACACGGTCAGCCGCAGCCTGGCCCTGATTGCCGGCAGCGAAGGGCAGCAGCGCCGCGCCGCGCTGCAAGACAATATCGAACACTTCAAATCCCGCCTGCAGACACAACAGTGGCGCCTGCTGCCCTCATCCACCGCCATCCAGCCGCTGCTGATCGGCAGCAATGGTGCTGCGCTGGCTGCCGCCAGCGCACTGGACCGCGCCGGCCTGTGGGTGCCTGCCATCCGCCCCCCCACCGTGCCCAGCGGTACGGCGCGCCTGCGCATCGCCCTGTCGGCAGCGCATACGCACCATGACATCGACACACTCTGTGATGCACTCGCAGGCGCAGAACAGGAAACGCAATGAGCGCATTTTTTGTCGCCGGTACCGACACCGAAATCGGCAAGTCCCTGTGCACCGCCACCCTGCTGCATGCCTTTGCTGCACAGGGCAAACGCGTCGCCGGCATGAAGCCGATTGCAGCCGGTGCGGTCCGCATCGGTGATCACTGGCATAACGATGATGTGGCGCTGATCACGGCGGCCAGCAATGTCGCCATCGCACCCGAGCTGGTCTGCCCCTATCTGCTGGAGGAAGCCGTCGCGCCGCATATCGCGGCAGCCGCTGAGGGCATTGCATTCGATCTCGCACATATCGCGGCCTGTCTTGCACAGATACGCCGCAACAGTGATGTCACCCTTGTCGAGGGCGTCGGCGGTTTCCGCGTGCCCCTCAACGACACGCAGGATACGGCCGACCTCGCCGTAGCATTGGGCCTGCCGCTCATCTTTGTCGTCGGCATGCGCCTGGGCTGCATCAACCACGCCCTGCTGAGTATCGAGGCCATGCAGGCACGCGGTCTGCGCCTGGCCGGCTGGATCGCCAACCAGATCGATCCCGACATGCGTCGGGTCGATGCCAATCTTGCCGCACTCAAGGCCCGCATTCCCGCCCCGCTGCTTGGCCATATCCCTCATCTCGTCCCGGCCGACCCGCGCATGGCGGTCAGCTACCTGAACCTGGAACTGCTCAAGTGAATTTCGAACACCTGATCGAGATCAACGACCCCGCCAACCCCCTGCTGGAGCCGCTGTCGCGCAATCAGCTGTGGCATGGGCTGGTACTGCGTGCAGAACAACCCGAACTGTCGGTGATCGGACTCGATGCCTGCGTCATGCTGGATCGCAGGGAGGGCTATTTGCGGCGTGAACTGCGCTTCGGCGATCTGCGCGTCAAGGATGAAGTCTTCCTCACCTCCATGCAGGAGGTGCGCTACGAGGTCATGGCCAGCGAGCACTACCCCTCCAGCCGCCTCATCATGCGCATCGAAGAACCCCATCCGGGCCGGCTTTTCATGCGCTTCATCTACAGCAGCGAACACGCGCAGGCAGACAGCGACGAGATGCTGCGCGGCCATGTGGAACAGGCGTATGTGCAATCCGACATCAATACGGTGGCCGTGATCCGGGAGTTGGGAAAACGCGGCACCCTCGGCCCCTACATGGACGCCGACGCGGCGGGGCCGCATTGAGCCATGCTAGAATCCCTCACAACGCAGCACGAGTTTCAGTAATACCCATTCAAACCGCACCGACTCCGGGGACATATGCTCTTCCTGATCTATTACGTCGTCGCAATCACTGTTCTGGTGCTGCACTTTACCGGCTGGCTGAGTCGCCACAATCTTGAATGGCTGGTCCTTGTACTTGCCGTCACCGTATTCCCCGCCGTCATCTATCTCTGACCGGATGCGCAGACAAAAAAGCCAGTCCTCAGACTGGCTTTTTTACTTTGCTCACTACGGCAGCACCGGCACTCAGCAACGGGCCCGGATATAGGCCTTGACCGCGTCCGTGTCCGGATCCATGACCTCGACGCGTTGCGGCAGCTTCTCTATACCTTCCAGTTCGGCCGGACGCGGTGCCTGCAGGTCCAATGCCTCCTGTATGGTCTCGGCAAACTTGACCGCCTGCGCCGTCTCCAGCACCAGCATGGGCACGGCCTCATCACGCACTTCCAGCGCCACCTTGAGGCCGTCAGCCGTATGCGTGTCGATCAGGGTGCGGTAGCGGTCCCAACAGTAGCGTATGGTCGCCAGACGGTCACCATGCGAGCTGCTGCCGGACAGGAAGCCGAACTCAGGCAGACGCGCAAAGAACGGCGTCTGGCTCAGATCGAAGCTGCCACCGGCATCGACCTTGCTCCACAGCTCGCGCACCTTGGCTGAATCGCGGCCGACCAGATCAAAGACAAAGCGCTCGAAATTCGAGGCCTTGGAAATGTCCATCGAAGGGCTGGAGGTCACATAGGTTTCGGCGGTCTGGCGCGGGCGATAAACGCCGGTACGGAAGAATTCGTCCAGCACGTCATTCTCGTTTGTGGCACACACCAGTCGGGCGATCGGCAATCCCATCATGCGCGCCACATGGCCGGCGCAGATATTGCCGAAGTTGCCCGAAGGCACGCAGAAGCTGACCTGCTCGTCCTCCGATACCGTCGCCTCGAAATAACCCTTGAAGTAATACACCACCTGGGCCATCACGCGCGCCCAGTTGATCGAATTGACGGCGCCGATCTTGTACTCGGCCTTGAAGCCCGCATCGTTGGAAACCGCCTTGACGATGTCCTGGGCATCATCGAACATGCCGCGAATGGCGATGTTGTAGATGTTCTCGTCCTGCAGCGAATACATCTGGGCACGCTGGAAGGCGCTCATCTTGCCGTCCGGCGAAAGCATGAACACACGCACGCCGGCCTTGCCGCGCATCGCGTACTCGGCCGCCGAACCGGTGTCACCGGAAGTCGCACCGAGGATGTTGATCTGCTGACCGCGTCTGGCCAGCACATACTCGAACAGATTGCCGAGCAACTGCATGGCCATGTCCTTGAAGGCCAGCGTCGGGCCGTTGGACAGTTCCAGCAGATGCAGGCCCGGCTCCAGCATGGTCAGCGGCGTGATATCGCCTGCCTTGGCCGGATCGCGCGAGAAATGGTAGGTCTGCGCCGTATAGGTCTTCGCTACCAGCGCCTTCAGGTCGGCAGCAGGAATGTCATCGACATACAGACTGAAAATTTCGTAGGCCAGCTCGGCATACGACAACTTGCGCCACTGGGCCAGCGTGGCCTTGCTGACCTGCGGATAAGTCTCGGGCAAGTAGAGGCCGCCATCGGGCGCCAGACCGCCAAGGAGAATGTCGCTGAAGGAAAGTGCCGGCGCATTGCCGCGCGTGCTGATGTATTTCATAAACGCTCAGGAAGCTCAAAAGAAAGAGCCTTATCCGCTTGCGCGTACAAGGCTTCGGCGTATTTTACCTGTTCTCTCTGTCACAGACTCGCGCGATTGCAGCGCGTGCTGCGGGCATGCGTCCATGGGAAAAGACGAAGCTCGCAGGAGTATCCACTGCAACCTCTCTGCTGAAATACCTCGGGTAGATACAACAGGCTTGCCGAATACCGGAATTGATCGCTACAAAACAAAACAAAACAGCCCCGCTCGTTTTCACGAACGGGGCTGTCTAGCCCTTGATCACCGGTCTTGCGACCGGGAATCCTGGAAATTTACTGCTTAGGCAGCTGCCTTCTTGCCGGAGACCATACCCCACAGCTTGCTGAGGATCGGCGAGAACAGCATGATCAGTGCCAGAGCGGTGATGCCGCCGACCAGGCCGTTCGCGAAGAACACGCCCATGTCGCCTTGCGAGGTCAGCAGAGCCTGACGGAACGCGCCTTCAGCGGTATCGCCCAGCACCAGTGCCAGAACCATGGGCGCCAGCGGGTAGGACAGCTTCTTGAACACATAGCCGATGATGCCGAAGACAACCATCAGATACACGTCAAACATCGCGTTACCGACGGTGTAGGAACCGATGGCGCAGATCACGAGGATCACCGGAGCGATGATCGAGAACGGGATCTTCAGGATGGCTGCGAAGTACGGAACGGTGGTCAGAACCACGATCAGACCGGCGATGTTACCGAGGTACATCGAAGCGATCAGACCCCACACGAAGTCGGCCTTCTCAACGAACAGCAGCGGACCCGGTTGCAGACCCCAGATCAGCAGGCCGCCCAGCAGCACCGCAGCGGTCGGCGAACCCGGGATACCCAGGGTCAGCATCGGCAGAAGTGCGGAGGTACCGGCAGCGTGAGCAGCGGTTTCCGGAGCAACGATACCTTCCATTTCACCCTTGCCGAAACCGGCCGGGTTCTTGGCGAACTTCTTGGCGATACCGTAGGACATGAACGAAGCCGGGGTAGCACCGCCCGGGGTCACGCCCATCCAGCAGCCGATCAGCGAGCCGCGGATGAAGGTAGCCCAGTAAGCCGGCAGCTTCTTCCAGGTCTGCCACACGACCTTGGCGTCGATCTTGGCTTCGGTACCCTTGAAGGCCAGACCTTCTTCCATTGTCAGCAGGATTTCGCCCAGACCGAACAAACCGATAACGGCGATCAGGAAGTCGAAACCGCGCATCAGTTCTTCTTCACCGAAGGTCAGACGCAGCTGGCCGGTGATGGTGTCCATACCGACGGCAGCCAGTGCAAAACCGATCATCATGGCGGCGATGGTCTTGAACGGCGGCTCCTTGGACATACCCACGAAGGAACAGAAGGTCAGCAGCTGCACGGCGAAGAACTCGGCGGGGCCGAACTTCAGTGCGAACTTGGCAACCATCGGAGCCAGGAAGGTGATCATCAGAACAGCGACGAAAGCGCCAACGAACGACGAGGTGAAAGCGGTCGTCAGTGCGGTGCCCGGATCGCCCTTCTGTGCCATCGGGTAACCGTCGAAGGTCGTTGCAACAGACCAGGGTTCGCCCGGGATGTTGAACAGGATCGAGGTGATGGCACCACCGAACAGTGCGCCCCAGTAGATACAGGACAGCATGATGATCGCCGAGGTCGGCTCCATCGAGAACGTCAGCGGCAGCAGAATGGCCACGCCGTTGGCACCGCCGAGACCCGGCAGGGTACCAATCAGCACACCCAGAATGGTGCCGATAAACATGTACATGACGTTTTGCCACGTCAGTGCGACGGCAAAGCCGCCCATCAATGCATTAATTTCTTCCACAACCTTCTCCTAATACTTTTTCTAAGGTCGATTTAGTAACCGAACATGGCTTCCAGCGGACCCTTAGGCAGCGGAATCGTGAACCACACTTCAAACATGAAGAACAAGAAAACGTTCACCGGCACAGCGACCAGGATGGACTTGATGGCGCTGAACTTGCCCTGCCACATCATGAAGGCGATGATGAAGATGGCAGATGCCACGTAGATGCCAGTAAAGCCGATCACGGCAACGTAGACGATGCTCGGGATGAGCACGGCCATGACCATGCGAAGTTGTTCGTGTTCGACGAAGTCGCCAAGTTCCTTGCTATCGGCACGGAAAGCACTGATGGTCGTGACAATACCGCTGATAACAATCAGAAGGCCAACGTAGAAGGGGAACGAGCCCGACTCCGGACCGTCCGAACCCCAGCCGGCGCCGATGCGGTTACTGTCCCACATGACGATTGCGCCGAAGAGAGTGATGATGATGGCAGTGACGATTTCCGCCGACTTCTGGCTAATCGCGCCACCCTCGTTGTTGTGATTATCCTGCATATAAACTGCCCCGCGTTGAGGTTGATACAAAGACTGGCTAAACCGCGAGCGATTTAGCCAGTCAGTTTTTTACTACAAAACGATTACTTGGCCAGGAAGCCAGCTTCTTGCATCAGCTGCTTGTGGTCGGCTTCTGCCTTGGTCAGCCAATCGGCAAATTCCTTGCCGGTCAGCACGGTCTGGCTGAAAGCACCCTTTTCCATGTATTCCTTCCACTCCGGCGTAGCCATCATCTTCTTGAAGACTTCGTTGAAGTAGGCGATCTGGTCAGCGGTCACGCCCGGAGCCATGAAGATGCCGCGAAGCATCTGATAGTCGGTCGGGACACCAGCTTCCTTACAGGTCGGAATGTCGTTCCAGGACTGGGTGGCGGTCACCTTGGTCTTGTACGGCAGGCGGACGTCGTCGAACACGCACTGGGCGGTCAGCGAGCCAGCACGCCATTGGGCGACAGCTTCAGCCGGGTTGTTCACGGTGGAGTCAACGTGGTTACCCACCAGTTGAACGGCCACTTCGCCACCGCCCTTGTAGGGGATGTAGCTGAACTTGGCGCCGGTAGCCTTTTCAAGACCCACGGTGATGATCTGGTCTTCCTGCTTGGAGCCGGTACCACCCATCTTGAACTTGCCCGGGCCAGCGGCCTTGGCAGCTTCAATGTAGTCCTTGGCGGACTTGTAGCCCTTTTCGGTGTTGGTCCACAGGATGAACTGGTCCAGTGCCAGCATGGCAACCGGGGTCATGTCCTTCCAGTTGAACGGAACACCAGTGGCCAGCGGCGTGGTGAACAGGTTCGACAGGGTGATGATGATCTTGTAGGGATCGCCCTTGCTGTTCTTGACCGACAGGAAGCCTTCGGCGCCAGCGCCGCCAGACTTGTTCACGACGACCAGGGGCTGCTTCATCAGGTTGTGCTTGACGATGATGCCTTGCATCAGACGAGCCATCTGGTCAGCGCCACCGCCGGTACCGGCCGGGACGACGAACTCAACCTGCTTATCGGGTTCCCAGGCGGCCAGGGCCGACGTGGAAACGGAAGCAACCAGGCCAGCGCCCATCACGCCAACGAGAGCCTTGCCGAATGCGGATTTCATGGAAATTGCCATAGTGCGGTTCTCCTCTAACTACATTGAAAGAATACAGCCACCATTTACTGCTGTTGCCGCCTGCTTCTGCCAAGCTGACCGGCAACTACCCAGAACTCTCTCGCGAAGAACCTGAGGCTCCGCCAGAAAGAACTGAATCCGGGCAGTTGATTAACGATCATCAGGACTGAAGGGATGACCGACATCAACTGCTTAAAACTTTTCGGGTAGATGCGCTGCCTGAACGGCGCGCCTGTACCTCCCCTGTGCAACTCAATACCATGCGTGAAAACGAACTGCCATTCACTTTTCCGCACTCGTGATCACTGCCATGACCACATCAACAAACCGGCTTCTTGCCCGATTAGCTGGGCGAATATACCACATCAATTCCGCAATAAGCGCGTTACGGAAAATTTCTCAAAACACCGAGCAGCCAAAAAAATCTCAACAAAAACAACAATATAAAAACACAACTTAACAACACATCAATTGCATGCCGGGATTAGGCTGAATGATCCCGCTCTTTTCTCCAGCATTGCAACGGTAATTCCGGAAAAAACGGATGCCCTTTCGGGCATCCGTTTTTCGTACAGGGTACTGCTTAGTGAGCAGCCTCGCCAGCCGGCTTCTTCGAAGCCAGGTACTTGCCGAGGGCAACCACAAACGCGGCGCCAATGAAAGGAGCAGCGGTTTCCAGCCAGGCGGCGTTCGCATGCAGCCAATCCTTGATGGCGCCATCATGCACAGCCATGTCGCCCGCCACATAACCCAGCAGTGCACCACCGATGGTGATGATGATGGGGAAGCGGTCCATGACCTTCAGCAGCACTGCGCTACCGAAGATGATCAGCGGGATCGAGACGCCCAGACCGATGATCAGGAGCAGCAGGCTGCCCTTGGCAGCGGCGGCCACGGCGATCACGTTGTCGAGGGACATGACGAAGTCGGCGATCAGGATGGTCTTGACTGCGCCCATCATGTTGGATGCGCCTTCAAGGTCACCGTGTCCGTCTTCCGGCACCAGCAG
>JAIEOJ010000004.1 GCA_019750575.1 Rhodocyclaceae bacterium
AACTCATTTATTTCTGTTGCGAAGTTTTTTCGGCTTTCTTCGTGACGCGCGGCTTCACCAATAACTTCGTACTCCAGAGGAAGAGTTCCTCTATGCTGAAGCGGATGACATCACCGTTGGCGATCCGGTAAAACGGAATGCCAAGCCGCAGGCGTTCCTGATTCTGGTGAATCCAATACGCGGGCAATCCGGTGATATCGACCACATCCTTGGCGGAGTAGAAAACACGATCACGGCGGCCCGGCCGCCTTTGCATCATCTGTTCGATGGCGTTTTCGCGTGCCGTGGGCGAGGATTCGGACAAAGGGCGTCCGGAGGTTGATTTCCACGTGACCCGAGCCTTGCGTTCGAAAGCCTCGACCTCCATCAGAAGGTAGCGGACAGTTCTGTTGAGGTGCCAGGCGGGTGGGCCGATCCCCTCAGAGCGCCAGCGTTGCAGCGTCTTGGGCGAGAGATTCCACCGTGAGGACAACTGTGGTTCATCGAGGACTGGATACGTGACGAGTGGTGCATCAGGGCTGGGATTGCCGCCCAGATCGTTGGAATCAACCTTGGGCTTCATCGCGCACCTCCGCCAATGCGACCTCGGCCGCTTCAAGACTGCCGTACTGCGCGATGAGTGCAAAGGCCTCACTCAAGTAGTACCGTTTTGGTTCGGGTGCGGCGGGCGCTGGTGGCTCGACGACGGGCTGCGTGTCGGTCAAGGATGGCAACGGTACGTCGTTGGACATCCCCTGGCGGATCGCCTGCTCGTAGGTAACGATCTCGTCGACTGGATAGCGGACGGCCTTGGAGAGTTTGATGTACGGCGGGCCGCGTTCTTCGCTGCGCCAGCGTTGGAGGGTCTTGATGCTGACGTTCCACCGCCGAGCAAGTTCGGTTTCGGTGAAGGCGGGTTCGGTTTGCATGGCTTGTCCTTTCGTAGTTCGTGCCGGGCATTACGGCGACAAACGAGAGGAAAGCCAAGTTGCAGCCCCGAGATTCCCTGGCAGTCACGGCAGCTGCGAGTGCCAATCTGCCTCTCTGAATTTACAATCATGGGCATGCGCGGCTGCGCGAAATCCTTCCCCGGAATCGCGCGAAGGTCTCAAGGCTTCCGACCGGGGCTGAGAGACTGCTGATATGTGGGTTTGGTTTTCTGTTAAACTACACCACCAGACACGCAAAGGCCGCCTGCGGGCGGCCTTTGCACATCAGTGAACGAGGTCGCGATACATGCCATTGCTGCTTGCTGCTGACGCCCTCGGGCTGTACCGCGATGCCGCGGCACGCGCGCGCACCTATCTCGAGCTGCCGTTTGGCAAGCCGGGCCGCGTGCTGAAGAAATCGGTTTACGGCGAGAAGTTTCTCTACCGCGAAGTGTGCGTGCTTTCCGGCGATACGCGTTTGCGCAAGCTGGGGCCGGCCGGTTCGCCGCTGAGCGAGGAGGCCGATGCCGTTTTCCACGCCTCGGGCTGGATGCCGGCGACGGTCGCGCATCTGCGCGAAGCCGGTTTCTACACGGCCGCCCGCCAGCTCGAGGAGCCGCTGGTGAGCTGCTTCAACCTCGGCCTGTTCGCCGCCGGTGCCGTACTGATCGGGCCGCTGGCGCGCCTCTACTGGCTCAACGAGCTGGGTGCGCGCGCTTCCGAGCATGCCGTGGCCGGGCCGGACCTGGATCTTGCCCTGCCCGAGCAGGTCACGCTGGATGATGCCCAGGCCGCCTTCCTCGGCAAGGCCATCCGCACCCGAAATTCCCGCCTGCACGTGCATTTCGGGATGACTGATTACTCGCTGTATCTGAAGGATCGAGTCCGGCTGCCCTACGAGGCCCTGCTCAAACGCCACTGCTTCATGCACAACCTGCACTATTTGACCCGCGCGGCGCGGCCGGCGACGGCACTGGTCGGCGACTACCTGGTGCCGGTGCGCCTGCCTGCACCGGGCCGCGTTTACTGGCAGAAGCTTTACTGGAGCCGCCTGCCCGACAATCCGCGCGCCGAAACGGAGCGGCATGAAGCGGCGCAGCTCGGCGAGGCCATCCAGCGTGTGTTGCCCGGCGAACTGGAGGCGGCTGCGCGCGCGATGCCGGCGCAATGGCGGCGCCAGTTTTCTGCCGATGCGCGCAGTGGGGCCTGGGCCGAGTTGCACACCCTGGCCTAGCCGGGCGCGCGTACCGGTTCAGGACCCGCGCCCCAGCAGGCGTTCGCGGCACCACGCAAGGCCGGCTTTCAACGCGACCGGCAGTGGCTTTAGCGTCAGCTCCTCTGCACCCACCATGCCGGTTTTCTCCGCCAGCCGGTCCAGCGAGCAGCCGCGGCCGAGCATGAGCATGCGCGTATGCAGGTCCTGACGGCGGATTTCATTGACCTGACGACTCAGATAGCACAGACGCTTGTTGCGCAGATCCACGTAGGTCAGGGGATAGCGTCTGGACAGCTTGTGCCACAGCGCATTCGCGCCGACCGACTGGCGCGCGCCGCTGATGATGCAGTTGCCGGCATCCAGCCACCAGCGATAGATGGCGCCGGCGATGCCGAGACGCTGGTACTCCGCCGCGAATTTCGCGTGCGGTGCGCGCAGGTAGGGATCGGCGCGGCGACTCAGCTCAACCAGGCGGTTGAAAATCACGTAGCCGGCCAGGCGTCCGCGCTGGCGGTCCTCGACATAGATGTAGTGTTCGCCGTCCGCCTCGCGGTAACGGAAGGTGAGTCCACGATAGTCGAGCGCGAGCATGGGCAGGTTGTAGAGTGCATCACCGGGCTGATTGAGGCGCGCGTACAGACCGTCAAGCTCGCGGTTGATGCCCGAGGGATCGAGACTGACATCCACGCGCAATTCGGTGAAGGGATTGCGCCACGGCGGGACGGGAAAGGGGATCAGCAAGTCGTGCATGGAGACTCCGGAAGAGAGTAAAGGAATGAATAATCAGAAATCGGGCGCGACCCAGCAGCCGCTCATCAGTCGCTCCGGCCGGGCGCGCGCACTGACCTGGGCGCTGGCCTCCCAGGCATCGACCTGGACGATCAGGCCGGCGTAAACGCCGTAACCGGCACCGGCACGGATCTCAGCCTCGCTGTAGAGGCTTTCGCCGACCTTGATGGCGCCATGCGCTTCGATATCGCCGCGGGCGCGGATGCCGCGGCCGGCTTCGATATGGCCGGCGCCGCGAATGTCGCCGCCCGCCTGTATGCCCTTGGCCACCTTCAGGTCGCCGGCACAGTCGATATCGCCGATCACGTTGAGGCCCTGGCCGCAGCGGCTGGCGGCACTGCAGATCATGTTCTGGCCGATGTGCATGCTGCCGTCCACATGCAGCGCGCCAAGGCACTGCACGTCCCATTCGACGCGCAGATCGCCGCCGCAACTGAGCATGCCGTCGACCTCGACCCCCCAGCCGGCGCGCAGGTTGCCGCCGACTGTGAGTGCCTCCGCACAGCGGATATTGCCGCCCGCGCGCACATCCTCGCCGGCAACGATGCCGCCGTTGCTGCGCACGCCGCCACCGGCGACGATGCTGCGGCCGGCGCGTAGCAGGGTGTCGACCTCGATATTGCCGCGCACCTCGATGCTGCCGGCAAAGACGATGGCGGTGGCTTCGAGACTGTCGAGATGCAGGACGGCATCGGTCGGCCCGAACTGGTCAAGCAGCCAGCAGGCATCGTTGATGCGCCCTTCGCTTACCAGGGCGTCGAGCAGGGGCTGATAGTCGCCACCGTCGCGATGAGTGCGCAGGAACCAGCGAAAGCCGTCCGTGCACGGGCGCTTGGCCTTGATGAAGTCGCGGCTCAGATCCATGGCCACTCCAGCAGCAGAAACGCGGCGGCGCAGGCCGCCCCGATGATCAGGAAGAGTCGCCCCGGCAGCGGGAAGCGCGTGGCGTGGCGATGGCGGGCGCCAGCGCGCCAGACCAAGGGGGTCGGACGGCGCTTGCGTCCGTGTGGCCGGGCGAGGCCCGACGTGGCGGCCTTGAGCCGACCGCGAGGATAGGGATGCATTGCAAGACTCCGGAAGCGCAGCCAGCCCCGGAAAGGGCGGCCGCAATCGCGCCTGGCTTAGGCCCGGCGATGGAGTTTGCGCAAATGGAGGAGGGGGTTATCGCCGGGCTAAGGTATCTGCGTCCGGCTGGCAGGTGGCCATGTCCGTCAGCTTGCGCACGCGTGCGCACACCCCGGCCAGCAGAATCTGGCGGGCGGCAAAAGTGCTGATGAGACGATCGAGGGCAACCATGGGCCCGAAGTTAGGACACTTGCGCGGAGATGTCAAGCCGTGGCGGGCCGTGAGCTGCGCGCGGATGTTGAGGCGCATACCAGAACAGGCTTTGGCGGCAATGGCGCGGCCGTCGCTGCGCCTGCACGCCCCGTCTGATACACAGCAGACCGGATTGACGGTCTTTGCGTGTGCTGGATCTTGGGCGCCTCCGGCGCGGCTCAGTGGCGATGGTGCCGGCCGCCGCCATGGTGGTGATGGTGACCGCCATGGTGATGATGACGGTGACCCCAGCCGTGATGGTGGTGGTGGCGATGCGGGTGATGGTAGTGGTGATAGCGCGGCGCGTGGTAGACCGGCTGTCCGTAATACACCGGCGCGGGGCGGCCGTAGTACACCACCGGCGGCGGTGAATAGTAGATGCCGGCGTGGTGGTGGCGATCGTTCACGACAATCGCGCCGCTGACCATCTGGGCGCTTGCCACGCCCGTACCCAGCATGCTGCCGAGCAGCAGTGATGCGAACAGGATCTTCTTCATGATCTCCTCCATGAGTGCGGGCACGGCCCGTGTCAGGTCAACGCAAGCAGCGCGTACGGGCTGACGTGCCTTACAAAGCCTTACTTTCGAGGCGCGGAATCCGCTTCAGTTGCGCAAACCGTCAGCGCCAGTAGCGGTGCTCGTGATGCCGGTATTCACGGACCGGATGGTGATGGGCGCGCGGGTGCGCGTAGCGCTCCATCATGACCGGATAGCCGTGGGCCGGCGGTACGGCGTAGTACACCGGCGCCGGGCGGTGGCCGTAGTAGGCGGGCGCAGTGTGATTTGCATAATGGACAGGTCTGCCGTAGCCGCTGTTGACAGGGTGCGGCCCGCGGTTGCTGGCCAGTGCTGCGCCGGCGAGGGCGCCGACCAGACCACCTACAACTGCGCCGTTGCGGCCGCCCATCGAGTGGCCGATCAGGCCACCCACGCCGCCGCCGACCACCGCGCCAACGGCGGCATCGCCGGCCTGTGCGCTGGTGGCGGCGAGGCTGCCGGCCAGTGTCAGGGAAAGCAGAAGCATCTTGTTCATCATGTTCTCCACGGGCGGGATGTGAGCGCCCATGCAGGCAATAACGCGCGCACCGGAGAAGCGCTGACGCCTTTACAAACCCTTACCCGCAGAAGCAGCAGCGCTCAGCGTGCCTGGACCACGCGCAGATCTGCCCAGCGCGTGGTGAAGCCCCGGGCCGGAAATTCGCGGCGTGCCTGCCAGCGTGGTGTGGTGTTCATGGCGGTCGCTGCCGAGCGCAGGGTGCCGTGGCCGAAGGTGGCATTGACGCGGTCCATGACCTGCATCAGGCGCGGATTGTCGCGCACAGGGCTGAACAGGTCGGGCTGGCGTGGTGGCGCATCCGTCAGCTCGAGCAGCGCAATCCCGACCTTGTGATAGGCCCGCCCCTGCGCAAAGATGCGCCGCAGGCCCCACAGGGCGGCGCGCGTCAGGCGCAGGGTGTCGTTGCTGGGTGCGCTCAGGGGGACGCTGATGCCCTTCTGGAAATACGCATCGCCATCGTGATGACTGGTGCGGATGTGCACATGCACGATGGCTGCCCACGAGCCCTGCTGGCGCAGCTTCACCGCTGCCGATGCAACATGCGCCGCGATCGCTTCCTCCAGCTCGCGCAGCGCATAAACCCGCTGGCCGAAGGAGCGCGAGCTGATCAACTGACGCTTGCCCTCATCCATATCCGCGCTGGACAGACAGGGTATTCCGTTCAGTTCGCGCACCATGTTCTCGACGACGATGGAGTGCTGCTTGCGCAAGGCGGCAGCATGCGCCTGCTTCAGGTCCGCGACCGTGTGCAGCCCCTGCGCAGCGAAATGTTCGCGCAGCCTGCGCCCGACGCCCCAGACCTCGCCGACCGGAATCCGCGCAAACAGCGCATCAAGCTCGGCGCTGTCCATGCGCGAAAAATCGCACACGCCAGCATGGCCCGCCAGTGCCGATTTGGCGCAGTGATTGGCAAGCTTGGCCAGGGTCTTGGTGGCGGCGATGCCGACGCAGACAGGCAGCCCCAGCCATTGCTGTACGCGCTGGCGTATCTGCCGGCCGTAGTCGAGCAGATCGAGATGCGTGTAGCCGTCGAGGCCGAGAAAGCATTCGTCGATGGAATAGATTTCCTGGTGCGGAGAAAACTGCAGGAGCACATTCATCATGCGATTGCTCATGTCGGCGTAGAGAGCGGGATTCACCGAGAACACGGCCACCTGGTGGCGTTGCGCGAAGTCGCGGATCTCGAACCAGGCCTCGCCCATGCGTATGCCCAGCGCCTTGGCTTCGGGCGAGCGGGCGATCACGCAGCCATCGTTGTTGGAGAGTACGACCACCGGCGTGTGGCTCAGCTCCGGACGAAACACGCGCTCGCAGGAAGCGAAGAAGTTGTTGCCATCGACCAGCGCGAACACAGCAGTCTCAGGTGCTGGTGCCGCTCAGCGGATGCAGCGACCAGCGCGCCACGCCCCAGACGCTGAAGTCCTCGCCGAAATTCACGGTGCGGTCACGATAGGCCGGATTACCGGCACGCAGGATGAAGCGCTGCCCGTCGCGGCGCAGCTGCTTGAGCGTGAATTCGTCGCCGATCACGGCGAGCACGATATGGCCGTCCTGCGCCTCGACCGAGCGATCGACGATCAGGGTGTCGCCGTCGTGAATGCCGAAGCCGGTCATCGAGTCGCCCTCGACGCGCACCAGAAAGGTGGCGTCGGCCTGGCGGATCAGATGCGCATTGAGGTCGATGCGACCGCTGCTGCGCTCATCGACCGGGGCAGGAAAGCCCGCCGGCACCGGCCGGTCGAGCAGGGGGAAATCCTGTTGCATGAGTCAGTGCGAATAGCGCCGTACCAGCCCGACCATGACACCGAAGATTTCCAGCTCGCCCTGCGGGCGGATTACCGGGTAGGCCGGGTTGTGCGGAATCAGGATGAAGCGGCCGCGTTCGAGACCGAGTTCCTTGAGCGTGAATTCATTGTCGACAATGGCGACCACAAAGTCGCCCTTGCTGGCGCCGGTGCCGCGTTCGACCACGGCGATGTCGCCGCTGTGGATGCCGGCATCGATCATCGAATCGCCCTTGACCGGAATCATCACCGTGCGCGACGGCTGCTTGACCACATAGTCGTCGAGCATGAAGGGCTCGGTGCCGTTCTCGGCCGCCACCGGCATGCCGGCAGGCACATGGCTGTCGGCCAGCGCGCGCTCGAAGAAGCGAGTGGATGGCATCCAGGCATCGTCGTCCGGCGTGCGCTCGACAAAGCCCTCGTTCTCAAGGCGCAGCAGCAGTTTCTTGGCCGCCGTCTTGGAGGCGAAACCCATCAGTTCGCAAACCCGTTGCAGCGAGGGAATGCGCTTGCTGTCGGCGTAGTAGTCCTGGAGTCGCCCCAGATAGTCGCGGTCTTTTTCATTTTCGGCCATGATCACACCTTTGGTGTTCAAACGTGCACCTATTGTGGTGTGCGTTTGAACACTCGTCAAGGGGGCTGTGCGGCTTTCGGCATGTGGGTTGCCCCATAACCTGCAATTGCTGACTCATATAGTGTTTTAGCTGCTCCAATAACCAGGGGCATCGACCACCATTTGACCCGACACCACCTCATCAAAGGTGCGAAGTTGACGCTATAGCTAGAGCATTAAATGAAAGAGCCCAGCAATGCTGGGCTCTTTCATTTAGAAGGCTAACGCCTTGTTAACGCATTTACTGGCAGTTCTTTGTCCAGTCCTCTTGAGCTGGGCACTTCACTGTAGATGAGGTGAGTCGTTCTACCTGAGTGACGTCCCGAACTGCTCCGGTATCAGCGCTGGTGGTTAATGCACCATAGGCCTTTAAAGCCGGAGAGACAACGCGATGCCTTTTTAGAGGCTTCCAGGCTTTGTCGCCGCGTTGCTCCATGATCGTCTGACGTTTGGTCATTTCGTCGTTGCTGATGCGTAGAGCGATGGTGCGGTTGGGAATATCGATGTCGATGATATCGCCGTCATTGACCAGTGCAATCGCCCCTCCCATGGCTGCTTCCGGAGAGACGTGGCCGATTGAAAGACCCGAGGTGGCGCCAGAGAACCGACCGTCGGTTAGCAGTGCGCAAGCTTTACCTAGACCCTTGGATTTGAGAAAGCTGGTTGGGTAGAGCATTTCCTGCATGCCGGGGCCGCCCTTAGGGCCTTCATAACGGATGACGACGACATCACCCGCCTTGACCTTGTCCCCCAGAATTGCTTCGACCGCATCATCCTGGCTTTCGAAGACGACGGCCGGGCCGGAGAACTTGAGGATGGATTCATCGACGCCGGCGGTCTTGACGATGCAGCCCTTGAGCGCGATGTTGCCGGATAGGACGGCGAGGCCGCCGTCTTGCGAGAAGGCGTATTCCTTGCTGCGGATCACGCCGCCTTTGCGGTCGATGTCGAGCTCGTTGTAGCGCCGATCCTGAGAAAAGGCGATTTGTGTCGGGACACCACCCGGTGCAGCACGGTAGAACTTCTTGATGCTCTCGTCGCTGGTGCGCATCACATCGTACTTATCAATGGCCTCACCCAATGTCCTGGTATGTACGGTCGGAACATTGCGGTGGAGCAGGCCAGCACGATCCAGCTCGCCGAGGATGCCCATGATGCCGCCGGCGCGATGCACGTCTTCCATGTGCACATCGCTCTTGGCCGGTGCTACCTTGGACAGGCAGGGGACCCGACGTGAGACTCGGTCGATGTCGGCCATCTTGAACGGCACGCCGGCTTCATTGGCTGCAGCCAACATATGCAGCACGGTATTGGTCGACCCCCCCATGGCCACGTCCAGGCTCATTGCGTTTTCAAACGCTTCAAAGCTGGCAATAGACCGCGGCAGCACTGAGGAATCGTTTTGTTCGTAATAGCGACGGGCAAGATCGACAACAAGACGGCCGGCTTCCAGGAAGAGCGCTTTCCGGTCAGTATGTGTCGCAAGCACCGAGCCGTTTCCCGGCAGGGACAGGCCCAGCACTTCGGTCAGGCAGTTCATCGAGTTGGCGGTGAACATGCCGGAGCAGGAGCCGCAGGTCGGACAGGCCGAGCGCTCGTAGGCTTCAGACTCTTCGTCCGAGCAGGTCGGATCCGCACCCTTGATCATGGCGTCGACGAGGTCGACGGCGATGATCTTGTTGCCGCCTTCGAGATCGGACAGGTTCACCTTGCCGGCTTCCATCGGGCCGCCGGAAACGAAGACGGCGGGGATGTTGAGGCGCATGGCGGCCATCAGCATGCCCGGGGTGATCTTGTCGCAGTTCGAGATGCACACCATGGCGTCGGCACAGTGCGCATTGACCATGTATTCAACCGAGTCGGCGATCAGTTCGCGCGAGGGCAGCGAATACAGCATGCCGCCGTGACCCATGGCGATGCCGTCGTCCACGGCGATGGTGTTGAATTCCTTGGCCACGCCGCCTGCCGCTTCGATTTCGCGGGCGACCATCTGGCCCAAGTCCTTGAGGTGGACGTGACCCGGCACAAACTGGGTGAAAGAGTTGACCACGGCGATGATGGGCTTGCCAAAGTCGCCGTCCTTCATGCCGGTGGCGCGCCACAGTGCGCGGGCGCCCGCCATATTGCGGCCGTGGGTAGAAGTCTTTGAACGATAGTCAGGCATGGTTAGCAACTAAAAAATGTGTATGCAGTAGGTGTGAGTGATTACGCCACAGGATGATCGATGGAACCCTTCATGATGGCTTCCCGCTTTTCTATCAGATGGTCGCGAAGAATTTCTGCCAAACGCTTTCCATCACGGGCATCCAGTGCCTTAAGCATCTCTTCATGTTCTTGAATGGCCTTGTCCCATTTCGCAACATCAAAGTTGGAGCGGAACCTTAGGGCTTTGATCCTGCGGTTAAGTGATGTGTAGGTTTGCCTAAGGGCGCTATTACGAGCAGCCTCATTGATGCGATCGTGAATTTCCTGGTTGTAGCGGTAATAGTTCGAGAGGTCGTTCTTCTCTCTGCAGGTAATCATCGCGTAGTGCAGCGCTTTGATATCTGCAATTTCGGTAGGGGTTATCCGCTCGCAGGCGAGCTCACCGGACAGCGCTTCGAGGCCGCTCAGGAGCTCAAACATCTCCCAAATTTCTGTCTCACTCAGTTTTGAAACAGAGGCTCCTCGGTTGGGCTCGATATCAATCAAGCCTTCGGCTGCCAATACCTTCAGCGCTTCGCGCAAAGGTGTCCGAGAAATACCCAGGGTCTCGCAGATCTCTCTCTCATTGAGCTTCATGCCCGGTGCGAGCACGCCTTCAACAATGAAGTTGCGAATGTGCTCCACAACAGTGTCATGTAGTCGTTGTCGCTCCAGCTTGGGCATTGCTAGCTTGGGAGCTGAACTGGGAGGCTGAATTTCTTCAGGGTCAATGGAATTTTGCATACAAAAAATCTGCCCGCTAAGGATGTGAATTCATTATACAGAAATCAATTGGTTGCACCGCAATGGTTTTTAAGGGTTTTTTGTGTCAATAAAAAACCCTTTGCTTTTATGAATTCGTCTGATACATTTATTTTGCATGCAATATGCAATGGACAAAGAAAAGAGGAACTCATGGTTAAACTTGATTTTCACCCCACTGGTCATCACTTTCTGCAGATCCCGGGCCCCAGTCCGGTGCCTGACCGCATTCTGCGGGCGATGAGCTTTCCTACCATTGACCATCGTGGCCCCGAATTTGGTGCCCTTGGCCTCAAGGTATTGGCTGGCATCAAAGACATTTTCAAAACGAAGCACCCGGTCATCATCTACCCGGCCTCCGGTACGGGTGCCTGGGAGGCAGCACTGGCAAATACGCTAAGTCCTGGCGACCACGTCCTTATGTATGAAACCGGTCATTTCGCCTCGCTGTGGAACAAGATGGCGACACGCATGGGCCTGAGCACGGAATTCGTTGCATGGCAGGGCAAGGATGAGCATTTGCCACATGCTCCCAGCTGGCGCCGTGGTGTTCAGGCTGATCTGATTCAAGAGCGTCTGATGAAGGATCCGGAGCACCGAATCAAGGCGGTGTGCGTGGTTCATAACGAGACCTCGACTGGCGTTACTTCCGACATTGCATCGGTACGCAAGGCTATTGATGCTGCTAAGCATCCGGCGTTGTTGATCGTTGACACCATCTCCGGTCTCGCGAGCGCCGATTTCCGCCATGACGAATGGGGTGTCGACGTCACCGTGAGCGGTTCCCAGAAAGGCCTGATGCTGCCGCCGGGCATTAGCTTCAACGCCATCTCGCCGCGCGCGCTGGAAGCAATGAAATCCTCGAAGATGCCGCGCTCGTTCTGGGCCTGGGATGAAATCGTCGAGATGAACAAGGACGGCTACTGGCCCTATACCCCGAATACGAATCTGCTCTACGGCCTGTCCGAGGCGTTGGACATGATCGCCGAAGAAGGCCTGGACAAGGTTTTTGCTCGTCACCATCGTTGGGCTGCAGGCGTCCGTGCTGCAGTTAATGCTTGGGGCCTGCCTATCCAATGTGATGACCCGAGCGTGTACTCCCCAGTCCTGACGGGTGTCATTACTCCGGAAGGTGTGGATGCCGATGCTGTTCGTCGCACCATCTACGAACGCTTCGATCTGTCGCTTGGAACGGGTCTGGGCAAGCTCAAGGGCCGAATGTTCCGTATCGGCCACCTGGGAGACAGCAACGACCTGACGCTCCTGGCAACGATCGCTGCAGTCGAAATGGGCCTCAAGCTTTCCGGCGTGAAGCTTGCTGAAAGCGGCGTGCACGTCGCTATGGACTACTTCAGCAACAACCCTTCCAAGGTGGTACTAAAGAAGGCTGCCTAAACGAGCGTGGCGTGCGCACTCCATTTAACGACCACCCCCCGCGAGTCGAAGAATGGGGTGCGCTATGCCGGCCTTGGTGGTTAATAAAGATTCATCGGTTTTCCAGCGTTACCCGAAGTGCAGTGTTTTGCTTGGCTAGAAAAAGCCAAATTTCCAACAGTGTGAGTCGTAAAACGATCACCCAGTATTCGGATAAATAAGAGGAGAAGCAAATGAAGATCAGCACCCTTTCGGTTGCAACCTGTATGGCCCTCACGATGGCAGCACCGGCCGCCTATGCACAATGGCAGCCAACCAAGGCTATCGAAATTGTTGTTCCGTTTTCCCCCGGTGGTGCTTCTGACCAAATGGCGCGAGTTGTTCAGGCCATCATCACCAAGAACAATCTAATCAAACAACCTATCGTCATTCAGAACAAGGCAGGTGCTTCCGGGGCCGAGGGTCTGATTGATGTAGCAAGCGACAAGGGGAATCCCCACAAGATCATCGTTGCTTCAACCGCCATCTACACTGTTCCTCTGGCGAGTTCCGTTCCTTTCAACTGGCGTGACCTGAATCCGATTGCCATGATTGCGCAGGATCAGTTTGTTCTCTGGGTCAATGCGAGTTCGCCTTACACCACGGTAAAGGAATACATCGCTGCCGCCAAGCAAAAGCCGGAAGCCTTCCGTATGGGGGGCACGAGCTCGAAACGTGAAGACCAGGTCATCACTGCGCAGATGGAGCAAGCCACGGGCGCGAAGTTCACTTACATCCCGTATAAGGGTGGTGGCGAAGTCAGTACTCAACTTGTCGGAAAACACCTGGAGTCCTGCACCAACAACCCGAGCGAGTCGGTTGCCCAGTGGCGCGCCAATCAGCTACGCGCATTGTGCGTGTTCGATAGCAGCCGCATCGGCTACAAGACAAAGATCACCGAAACTCAGGCATGGTCGGATATCCCGACGTGCAAGGAAGCCGGCCTTGATGTCCAGTACACGATGCTTCGCGGGATCTTCATGCCGACTGGTGTGACTGCCGAGCAAACCAAGTTCTACGTTGATCTGTTTGCCAAGATCGTAGCTACGCCTGAGTGGAAGGAATACCTCGAAAAGAACGCGCTCAAGCAGGAGTTTGTCACCGGCGAGGCATTCAATACCTTCCTCGCAAAGGATGAAAACCGTCACCGTGAAATCATGAAGGCTGCTGGCTTTCTGAAGCAGTAATAGGTGGCTGACATGAGTGTGACTGAACTTGTTTCTGAAGAAGGAGCCCAGGAGGGCAAAGGTATTTCACGGCGAAGCGTAGAGCTCGTCGTGGCCTTTGTTCTGATGGTGCTCTGCGCTGCCCTTGCCTGGGATAACAACAAGATCGGGGCCGGATGGGGAGGCGCCGGGCCGGAGGCCGGCTATTTCCCCTTTCGACTTGCGGTAGGCGTTGGTCTCTGCGGGCTCGCTATTTTCATCTCGGCTTTCAGGGAGGGGAATAGCGAGCTCTTCGCGACCTGGCTTCAGCTCAAGCGCGTCTTCCAACTGCTTGTTCCCTTGTTGGTCTATGTGGCTTCGATCAGCTACTTGGGAATCTACCTGTCTTCGGCCCTCTTTATTGCCTGTTTCATGAAGTTCGCCGGTGGCTACAGCATTCTCAGGTCGCTTGCCACTGGGGTGATTACCAATCTCGTCATGTTCTATGTATTTGAGCTTCAGTTCTCGGTTCCCCTTCCCAAAGGTCCGATAGAAGCCTTGTTCGGATTCTAAGGAGATCAGGAAATGGAAGAACTAAGTCTCTTAGCAAATGGTTTCGGAGTCATCCTGACCTGGCAGAACATCGGCTTGATGATGATCGGCATTCTCCTCGGCATCATCGTAGGGGTATTGCCCGGTTTGGGCGGCCCGAATGGTGTGGCAATTCTGCTGCCGCTGACCTTTGGCATGTCGCCTACCTCGGCCATCATTCTCCTCAGTTGTATTTATTGGGGCGCATTGTTTGGCGGCGCAATCACTTCGGTGCTGTTCAATATCCCAGGTGAGGCATGGTCAGTTGCGACAACCTTTGACGGTTATCCCATGGCACAAAATGGGCAAGCCGGCGCTGCACTAACGAACGCATTCTCCGGATCGTTCATCGGTGCGATTACGGGTGTTCTTCTGATTACCTTCCTTGCACCACGGGTAGCGGCTTTCGCCCTGGAGTTCGGCCCACCTGAGTTCTTTGCAGTCTTTTTCCTGACCTTCTGTAGCTTCATCGGTCTTGGGAAAGAGCCTAAAGCAAAGATCATGGCCGCTATGGGCCTTGGCCTGTTGCTCGCGGCAGTCGGGATGGACACTGTATCCGGCGACCTGCGCATGACCTTTGGCAGTCGTGAGCTGATGCGTGGTTTCGACTTCCTGGTTGTTGTGATTGGTCTCTTCGGTATCAGCGAAATCCTGATCACCATCGAGGAGGGGCTTGCCTTCAAGGGTAAGTCAGCCAAGATCGACCTCAAGGTTGTGCTGAAGACCTGGGCTCAATTGCCACGCTACTTCGTCACCATGATCCGTTCATGTGTCGTCGGCTGCTGGATGGGCATCACGCCGGGTGGTGCGGTCGCTGCGAGTTTCATGGGCTATGGTTTGGCTAAGCGTTTTTCAAAGGAACCTGATAGCTTCGGCAAGGGGAATCCAGAAGGCGTTCTTGCTCCTGAAACGGCTGCGCATGCGGCAGGTACTGCAGCACTGCTGCCGATGCTGGCACTGGGCATTCCTGGTTCGGCGACGGCTGCTGTGTTGCTTGGCGGTCTGATGATCTGGGGCTTGCAGCCCGGTCCGCTGCTCTTTACCGAGCAGAAGGACTTCGTGTGGGGCCTGATTGCGAGTATGTATCTGGGCAACATCGCCGGTCTCATCATCGTGCTGTCGACGGTTCCGTTGTTCGCTGCAATCCTGAAGGTCCCGTTCTCGATCATCGCTCCGATGATTCTGATGGTCTGTGCGGTAGGTGCCTACACTGTTCTGGGTTCCGTCCACGACATCTGGATCATGGCTTTGTTCGGCATCGTCGGCTACATCTTCAAGAAGCTGACGTATCCCTTGGCTCCGCTAGTCCTCGCACTCGTGCTGGGTGATCGATTGGAGGATGCATTCCGTCAAAGCATGCTCACCAGCAAGGGCTCCCTGGATATTTTCTGGAGCAACGGATTGTGCGGTTCCATTACTACCATTGCCATCCTGCTGCTGATATCGCCGGCATTTGGTTGGATTCGTGACCGTATCAAGGCTTCCAAGTCTGCTGAGTCGAAGTTCGCATAAAAGGCACTTTTCCCGGGGGAGAATCCCCCGGGAAGTTAAAGAACATCATGAAAGAAAAAGCTGCTCAAGAAGCGTTGGCCGTACTGATTTCAAGAAGGCCTGAGAAAAGTCTGCTGCTCGAAGATATACGGCACGACTTGTTCCCTGTCAGTGCTGTTGATGCGTATGCAATACAAGATCACATTGTTTCTCGTCGGATGGAAGGCGTGGGAGCATGGAAGGTCGGGGCTTCAGCCGAAGGCGTACAGCCACGGTGTTCGCCAATAACACAGGACACCCTTCATTCAAGCCCTGCAACACTGAATCAAGTTCAGTTCAGTCATTCGGGTATCGAGCTGGAAATCGCTTTCCGGATGACAAGAAGCTTTTCGAAAAACGACATTCCAGAAGAGGACAACGAGATATTGGCTTCGATCTCTTCGATGGCAGCAGCAATCGAGATCGTCAGCAGCCGATTTGTCGAGTGGCCAAACGTTCCTACCCTGATTCAATTGGCTGATCTTCTCAACAACGGCGCACTGGTCGTCGGCGAGTTTGTGCCGTATGACAGCAACTACCCATTCCGTTCGCCACTAGGAGCGCTCTTCGTTGACGAAAATCAGGTTTCTCGGGATGACTTGAGTAATACATCTGGAGATCCTCGATTTCTGTTGCCATGGCTCATACGCCATAGCGTAGAGCGTGGGTTTGATGTGACGCCAGAAACCATCATTACCACCGGCACCTATGTCGGAATGCATTTTCCAAGGCGGCCTAGTTGCATTCTTGGTTGTCTCGATGCGCTTCCATCAGTGAAGCTGACGCTTGCATAGATTCTCGTATCAAGGCTTCACCGAAACTCGCTTCTGAAGGTTGAAAATGACAAAACAAAACTCCCCGCTTCCTCCTCAGCCCGTCTTCTTTCAAAAGAAATCTGTAATGGCTCCAGCCGGATTGATGGCGGCACTGCAGAAAGAACTTAGAGGTGACGTCATTTTCGATACGGCGGGACGAGGCCGTTACTCGACTGATGCCTCGATCTACCAGATCATGCCGATTGGCGTCGTTGTGCCCCGGGATCAGGACGATGTTCTCCTTGCACTGGAGATAGCCCGAAACTTCAAGGCACCTGTTCTACCTCGTGGCGGTGGTACCAGTCAGTGTGGCCAGACAGTGGGCGAGGCTCTGGTCATTGATAACAGCAAATGGTTGAACAAGATCGTCGATTTCGACGCTGAGAAGCTGACGATCACCGTAGAGCCCGGCATTGTTCTGGACCACCTGAATGCCTGGCTGAAGCCCTATGGCCTTTGGTACCCAGTCGATGTATCCACCGCCGCACAATGCACGCTTGGCGGTATGGCAGGCAACAATTCCTGTGGCTCCCGTTCCATAGCCTACGGCAACATGGTTCACAACGTTCTCGCAATTGACGCGGTGCTGGCAGACGGAACGATGGGGCATTTTGGTTCGTTGAAGCATGCCGTTGCTCCTGGCCGGATGACACAAATTCTGGATGGAGTCAGAAGCATTGCTTTACGCGAGCAAGCTGAAATTCGTGAGCGAGTTCCCAAGGTTCTGCGCCGCGTTGCCGGCTACAACATTGATATTTTCGACTGCCAGAATCCGCTTGCCTATACCGATGATGGACATGCCAACTTGTCTCATCTGCTGGTAGGTTCGGAAGGCACGCTGGCCTATACGCGCCAGATCACGCTGAAGCTGGCTCCGCTGCCGACGCATAAGGTGCTGGGTGTTGTGAATTTCCCCAGCTTCTATCAGGCCATGGACCTGACGCAGCACATCGTCAAACTGCTGCCGACTGCCGTAGAGTTGGTAGACAGCACCATGATCACGCTCTCACGCGAAAATCCAGCATTCCGTCCAGTGATTGAGAAAGCCCTGATCGGCTCTCCTGCGGCGATCCTTCTGGTCGAGTTTTCTGGTGCCGATCGCGATTCACTCTTGATCTCTCTCAAGAAGCTAGGTGAGTTGATGGGGGATCTTGGCTTGCCGGAAAGTGTCGTCTTCATGCCCGAAGAGGGCGCTCAGAAGGCGTTGTGGGATGTACGTAAGGCCGGCCTCAATATCATGATGAGCATGAAGGGCAACGGTAAGCCGGTGTCCTTTGTCGAGGACTGCGCAGTACCGTTGGAGCACCTTGCCGAATATACGTCTGAGTTGACTGAGATTTTCCACAAGTACGGAACGGAAGGCACTTGGTATGCCCACGCAAGTGTCGGCACTCTCCACGTACGTCCTATCCTCGATATGCGCAACGATGGCGCCGCCAAGATGCGCGAGATTGGGAATCAGGCAGCAGAACTGGTGCGCAAGTACAAGGGGGCCTTCTCTGGCGAGCACGGCGATGGCTTGTGCCGAGGAGAATGGGTGTCCTGGCAGTACGGCCCCAAGATTAACCAGGCATTTAGCGAGATCAAGAGTCTGATCGATCCTGATAACCGTTTTAATCCGGACAAGATTGTTCGTCCTCCCAAGATGGATGACCGCAGCAACTTCCGCTACAAGCCCGGTTATGAAGTCAAATCGATTAGACCAGCGCTTGATTGGTCGGAGTGGAATGTTCACCGCGACCCCCTGACTGGCGTGGAAACCGCGCCGGGTACAGGCGCAGACCCTTCCAACGGTTTGGCCTCTGCGGTCGAGATGTGCAATAACAACGGGCATTGCCGCAAGTTTGATGCGGGAACGATGTGCCCGAGCTATCGCATCACGAAGGATGAATTGCATCTGACACGCGGTCGGGCAAATACACTTCGTCTCGCAGTTTCGGGCCAGTTGGGGGCTGAAGGTTTAGCCAGTCCTGAGGTCAAGGAAACCCTGGATTTGTGTGTCTCCTGCAAGGGCTGTAAGCGAGATTGTCCGACGGGTATCGACATGGCGAAGTTCAAGATAGAAGCGCGCTATGCATGGGCCCAAAAGTATGGGACGACTCTGCGAGAGAAGCTGATTGCCTTCACGCCTCGTTATGCTCCGCTTGCGAGCCGCTTCCGTGCCTTAGTGACGGTGGCAGACAATATCCCTGTTGTGTCTGCCTTGGCGAAGAAAATCATCGGCTTTGCGCCTGAACGTTCACTCCCGCGTTTCAGCAAGCCCTTCCTGGACTCTGTTGAAGTCGACAGTTCGCTTGGCGTACGCGAGGTCATGTTGTTCGTGGATACGTTCAACAACTACATGGAGCCGGACAACGCCAAGGCGGCGCATCAGGTGCTTAAGGCCGCGGGCTATAAGGTTCATTTCAACAAGCGGCCGGGTGAGCGTCCCTTGTGCTGTGGACGGACTTTCCTTTCCGCAGGCTTGGTGGATGAGGCCAAGGCAGAAGCTGAGCGTGCATTGAACGCCCTCAAACCTTATGTTGAGCGCGGCATTCCGATCGTCGGCCTTGAGCCATCATGCTTGCTCTCCTTCAGGGATGAGTTCCTCAATTTTGGTTGGGGCGATCTTGCTGAAAAGCTTGCGCAAAACAGCTTTTTGTTCGAAGAGTTTCTGGTCAGGGAAAAAGAGGCCGGCAGGATGACGCTAGATCTCAAGCCTTTGGCGGAGTCAGAAGCGCTGGTTCATGGACACTGCCACCAGAAAGCGATGGATGCTTTTACTCCGGTTCAGAAGGTACTTGGCTGGATCCCGAATCTTAAGGTGTCACCCATCCAGTCGTCTTGCTGCGGCATGGCCGGCAGCTTTGGTTATGAAGCCGAGCACTATGAGGCCTCGCTCAGCATGGCCGAGCTATCCTTGCTTCCTGCGGTTCGCAAGCGCGGCTCCGATACGTTAGTCGTAGCGGATGGCACCAGCTGCCGCTATCAGATCCACGATGGCACGGATGCTACGCCGCTCCACGTGGCACAAGTTCTGGCTAAGTCTCTGGCATGAAGCACAACAAAGGCGTTCTGACAGCCCCTGCTGCCGTTGGCGACCCGCTGTCGGCAGTTGATACGCCGTCTTTAGTTCTGGATCTGGATTCCTTCGAGTTCAACCTGAACCTGATGGCTAAGCGCTGCAGGCAAAATGGAGTGGATTTAAGGCCGCACGCGAAATCGCACAAATCCGTAGAGATTGCGCGCAGGCAGATTGCCGCAGGAGCGGTTGGTATCTGCTGTCAGAAGTTGTCGGAAGCCTATCCATTCGCCGAGGCCGGGATAGAAGACATCTTCGTGACCAACGAATTCGTGGGGGAGAAGAAGGTCGCTATGGCGATTGATCTGGCACGTCGGTGCCAGCTGACCTTGTGTGTGGATCATCCTTCCCAAGTGGTCGCCTTGGGCGCGGCAGCGCGCCAGGCCAAAGTGCGGCTACGTCTTATGGTCGAGGTTGATATCGGCGCGAAGCGCTGCGGGGTGACGAGCTATACGGCATTGCTGGAGCTGGTGGAATGTATCCGTGAGTTTAATGGTTCGCTCATGTTCGTTGGTCTGCAGGCTTTTCATGGCGGTGCACAGCATATTAAAGGCTGGTCGGAGCGTCATGAGGCGGTGTTGCATTCAAATGAGATTGTCACAAGTTATCTGCTGCGTTTGAAAGATGCTGGCATTGATTGTCCGGTCGTTTCAGGCAGTGGTACAGGTACGGCCGAGTTCGATTTGAGTTCTGGAATCTTTACCGAGATACAGCCGGGCTCATATGTTTTCCTGGATGGCCACTACGGATCCAATGAGTGGTCCGGTTTACCCCAGTTTCGACACAGCCTGTTTGTCTTGAGTACCGCCATGAGTTCGAATGGCGAATCACGGACAGTGTTCGATTTCGGACTGAAGGGTGTCTCGGTAGATTCTGGCGTGCCCAAGATTCTTCCGGAACAAGGTGGCCAGTCTTTGATAGTGACCCGTGTCAACGATGAACACTGTGTTGTTGAGTCCCAATCGTTGTCGGATCTGCCCCAGCTTGGGAAAAAGCTTCTGTTTGTACCGGGCCATTGTGATCCGACAGTGAATCTGTATCAGCAGATTGTCTGTTTTAGAAATGGGGTTGTAGAGAGTATTTGGGATATTGATGCTCGCGGTCTGTCGTACTGATGAGGCTCGTCTAGGTTCCAGGATGAACGGAAACTAAGAGGCATCTAATTGCTCTTGGGGCAGGCGTAGTCGCTAGCACGACGCATGGTATCTGCGAGAGGCTGGTTGTGACGTTACGGTAGTCGAACAGCAAACCCTACGCCATTTCTGACTAGTCAATTCATGCCCCTTTTCAATTACCCAGGAAAACCTGGGAGCGCCTCACAACGTACGTCTCACTTCTTTGATCATGCTTGGTCGAACCTCGTTCTATGCAGCAGGTGTAGCCAAAGTGCGCTGTTAAAGGCGGCTTGGGGCGCCCGGGCAAGGGTTGGCACTGCCAATCATGCAAGCCGGCGTGAGAGCAGCCTTTAGGCATAAGCGTTTCTTGGGTGCATAAATAATTGATGATGTCCCCATAAAAATGTTGACATCTTTTTTTTGTCCGCTAATATTGCATTAATTATTTTGAATGCAATATCCAGTTTAAGGGCGGAGGCGGTAGCTTGTTCGCCACTCTGTTGTCACATGAGGAGGAAAAGAGAAGTGAGTAAGAAATACAAGATCTTGATTCTCGACGCATCTCACGGCTCACTTTTGGCAAGCAAGCTATTGTTGGCAGGGCACGATGCAACATTGGTGTGTCCGCCCTCTGAGGCCAGGCTGATTAACTCAGAGGGGAATCGCGCCGAGTTTGCCAAGCGCGCCGCATGACGAAAGGGGGGAGGGATTACTCCCTCCCTGAAATAACTGCGGACCACGAAGAATGCAAAGCAGAAAATCAGCACAGCTCGTTGCCATAAGAAACACAGTGGGCGGCTTGACCGAAGACCATGCGGCCAGGCTAATTGGGCAGCTGGGATTGGCAAGCATCAACAAGGGTGCATATCACTCTGCGTTCGGCTGGATGGGCGACGAGCAGAACCTCCTTGAGTCGCGTGACCCCTCTAACGAGCAGGTAATTGGGTTCGTCGCACAGGCTCGAGCCGACGATCTCGAAAAAATCATTGCTGGAGCAGCAAAGTCTCAGCAGCATTGGCGATCCGTACCGGCACCAAGGCGTGGTGACTTGGTGCGCAGGATTGGTGGTGCAATTGAAGAGGTTTCAGAAAGCCTTGCCTACCTGATAAGTCTTGAAACAGGCAAGCCGCTGGCTGATGCGCGTAGTGAGATTGCAGAGGCTGTCGAAATGGCCTCATTCGCAGCCGGCCAAGCACGCATGTTGAACGGCAGCGTTCAACAGTCGCGAAAAACCGAACATAAATTGCTGGAGCAATGGCATCCGCTAGGTGTCGTTGGCATTATTACTGCGTTCAATTTTCCAATCTCAGTGTGGGCCAGAAGCGCATTAATTGCAGCCGTATGCGGTAACGCTGTGGTTTGGCGGCCGAGCAGCAAAGTGCCGTTGTCGGCGATTGCGATGCAGCGCATTGTTGAAAAGGTCATGGTCGAGGAGGATATCGAAGGCGTGTTTTCGCTCTTCGTGTCTTCAGACTCCAAACTTGCCGAGGACCTAGTTGTTGATTCCCGCCTTGCACTGATGACCTTCACGGGATCCAGCGTGACAGGTCGTCGGGTCAATCAATTAGTTACGCGAACATTAGGCCGGCATGCAATTTTGGAGTGTTCAGGTAATAGTGCGAGCATTGTCGATGAAACTGCGAATATAGATCAGGCAGTTGCGGCCGTTCTTCACAGTGCAATGAGTCTTTCTGGACAACGTTGCACTGCTACGCGCCGCTTGTTTGTACAACGCACGATAGCTCCATTTGTTATCAGCAAGCTCAAAGTGGCTATCGCAAACATCAAAATCGGCTCCCCCCTGCTACCTGATACGGATATCGGCCCGCTTTGCGATGGTGCCGCCGTTGCCGCATTCCTGGAGTCCGTGTCCGATGCGAGACGCATGGGCGGTGTGATTGAGATTGGTGGACGTGCCATCCAGCGACCGGGACATTTTGTTGAGCCCACTCTTATCAGCCAGGTCAGGAACGATTGGCATTGTGTGCAAACGGAAACCTTTGCGCCGATTCTTTATGTCATCGACTTTGATCACATCGAAGAAGCCATCGGGATGAACAACGACTCCGCCTATGGGTTGTCGTCCGGTTTGCACAGCAATCATCTGAGAAACATTGAGCTGTTCTTGTCTGCTGCTGGCAGCGATTGTGGACAGGCACGAATCAATATGGGTACCGCAGGCAGTGACCCGAGTGCTGCATTCGGTGGCGAAAAAGAGTCAGGTGGCGGTAGAACCGCCGGATCTGATGCCTGGAAATACTTTATGCGACGTCAGTCTGTTTGTATCAACTGGGGAGCTTCGGCTCCGTGGAGTCATCTTGTTTCATGAAACTAAACAACACAGAGACATCAGTGTCCCTTGATAAACCTTCCTTGCACGCGGTCACCTCCCCCGCGTTTTATGCCACCGGCGAACTGCCACTCGCCGGTGGCCCTTTTATTCCGCTAATGACGCTATGGCGATCATGCATAGCGTCTGAGTTGTAGTTCTAACAACAAAAGGATATTTGAAATGCAAGAGCAAACCTCAATGAAGATGGGCATCGTTGGTGTTGGCGCTGTCGGTGCGGCAACAGCCATGACCGTCGCATTGCGTGGTCACGCGCGTGACTTGGTTCTCATTGACAAGGATGCTGCGCGTGCAAAGGCCGTGGCGACCGATATGCAGTATGGGGTTCCTCTTTCTCCGCTGATGACAGTTCGTGATGGTGGCTACGAAGACCTGGAAGATGCTGGCCTTGTCGTTATCACGGCAGGTATCAACGAAAAGGCAGGGGGGGCGACGAATCGCTCGGATCCCGCTGGGCGTTTGCGCTTGCTCGATACCAATGTCAGGGTATTCGAGGATATCGTGCCGCAGATCGTTAGGGTCGCACCGAAAGCCGTGATTCTGGTGGCGACGAACCCACCAGAACCGCTGGTAGAGGTCGCAAGAAATCTCGCCGGTCATGATCACGTCATGAGTACCAGTACATCGCTTGATAGCCTCAGATTCCGGGTCCATTTGGCCCAGCGCTTGGGCGTGAGCCCGGTTTACGTAAATGCGCATGTGATTGCCGAACACGGAACATTCAGCGTATTCCTCTGGTCGTCAGCCCGTATTGGCGGCTTGCCGATTAAAAGCTTTCTGGACAAGCAGAATATTGATTTCGAAACTTTTCGCAAAGCCGTTGAGGACGACGTTCGCTACGCCAATATCACCATCATTGAAGGCACGGGTGCCAGCCAGTATGGAATCGGCATGGTGGTTGGGCGGGTTGCGGAGATCATCCTGAGAGATGAGCGAGCAGTTATTCCTGTTGGATCTCACAACAAAGACTATGGCGTAACGTTGTCTCTGCCAAGCGTCGTTGGTGCTGCAGGCGTGGTTGATATCCTGCAGCCTGAAATGACGGAGGAAGAGCTTGCGGGTCTTGTGCGTAGTGCGGATAGATTGCGTGAGGTGAGCAAGCAATACTTGGTTTCAAGAACTGCCCCTCACGGGCTGGTGCTCTCGGGCTGCGAGGATGCACACGCATTCTGACCAATCGCCTGCCAATATCCCTTACTGACTCGTGTTAAACATGCCTAATAGCAAACCGTTTTTACAATCTATCGATGTCAAGAAAGTTCTTGCTGCCGCAGAGTCACATGCACAGCAAAATGGATGGGCCGTACATATCGTTGTAACAGACGAAGGTGGTTATACCCTTGGCGCTTTACGGCTCGATGGGGCGGCACCAATGGCGAGCTTGATTGCAGCAGAAAAAGCGCGCATTGCCGCGTTATCCCGTCGCGAGACCTGGTTTTACGAGTCCATGATTAACCAAGGGCGGGCTGCATTCTTGTCGGCGCCGTTGGATGGATTCATTGAAGGTGGGGTGCCGATAATCATTGATGGGCAGTGTGTCGGTGCAGTCGGTGTTTCCGGCGTCAAGTCGGATCAGGATGCAGAAACAGCTAAGGCTGGGGTCGCCGCGTTGGCCTGATCCTGCTCTCTGAGGCATTCACCTTTCGCTGCACTATGCGGCATGGCGACGTCGAGCCATCTTGGCCGGCCAACTGAGTTGTAGAAAGAATCCTGCTGCAAGCTTAGGGCACCCGAAAGGATGCACATTTTTTTGAGACTCTCGTTTCTACGCCCTAGACGCAGGGCAACTCGAAATTTTTAGCAGACCTAGCCCTGTAGAGGGATAACTCACAAAAACTCTGAGCAACTCTGTGGGTAAGCCGTGCACGAAGGTGTTACGTGCTTGATCAAACAATGAACTTTGGTCTTGCTTAATAAGTAAGCAAGACCAAATTGTGGAAATTGCAGCTTATGGGGTTGGTGCTAGCGGTAACTAGCAATATATGAGGCTCTCAGCGTTGCACTATATAAGAGCCCCACATTCATAGGTGTCTGATATTACTAGCGCTTCGCTAACTGCTTATGAGTTAACCCACACGGGCAGGGACTCAATCGGATCGTGACAGGCCTGTGGCGACAGGTGCGCTCAGGCCCCAGTCACCATGGGCCAACCAGTCCTCGCCCAGCAGTTCCTGCGGGTGCTGGGTCCGGCTTGAACCGTTGCCGCAGGCCATGGCCGCGGCCGGGCAATACTTGTCGCAGCCCCAGCAGATGCGCTCGGGATGTGCGGGGTGGAGAGGAAACTTGCGGAGCATGGCGACATGCTCCGCCGCGCGCCTGTCTCCCGGCCTTGATCCAGATCATGTTAAAGATGTATTTTGGGTGCAAGAATTGATGCGTAGTTTCAGGAGGACGCCATGAGCATCCAGATCACCACCGATACAGTTGCCGATGAACGACCGCTGGAGCTGCTGTATGCCTGCCACGACAAGGTGCGGCGCTTTACGCGGCTGGCCGGGCAGCTGGGCACGCATGTCGTCACGCAGGGTGCCGACGCGCAGGCACGCGATGCGGCGACGCAGATCCTGCGCTACTTCGAACTGGCCCTGCCGAATCATCATGCCGACGAGGAGACGGATGTCTTCCCCGCCTTGCGCAGCCTCGATGATCCGGCCGTCTCTGCCGCCATTGCCGCACTCGAGCAGGAGCACGGCGTGCTGCACCGCATGTGGGATGAAATGGCGCCGTGGCTGCGCCGCATAGTCGAGGGCGAGGCCGAGCCGGCGCCGGAGTGCCTGCCGCGCTTTGTTGCCGCTTACGCGGCGCATGCCGAACGCGAGGAGCGCGAGGTGTTTTCCGCGATCGAGCGCCTGCCCGCCGCTGTCGTGGATGCGATTGCGCTGCGCATGCGCACGCGCCGGGGAGCCTGAGATGAGAACCGTGACTGTTGCACCGCCCCCCACTGCCTGGGAACTGCTGTCCCAGGTACCCCACCGCGCCTACTTCAGCGCCGGTGTCGGTGCCTTTGTCTTGCTGGCCTTGTGGTGGAGCGTGGCACTGCCTTTCGCCAGCCTCACCGCGCAACCTCCGGTGCTGGTGCACGGCCTGATGATGCCGCTGGGTATCTTCCCGCCCTTCATGCTCGGCTTCGTCTTCACCGCCGGGCCGCGCTGGCTGGGCACGCAGGCGCCCAGGGGGCATCTGCCGCTGGCGATCGGGCAATTGAGCGGCCTGTTCCTGATGCTGCTCGGCTTCATGCTCGGCGGCTACTGGCCGCTGCTCGGTCTGGCGGTGCTCTTCGTGGTGTGGTGGTGGGCGACCTGGTTGTGGTTCGACTGCATCGCACGCGCGCCGCAAGGCGATCATCGCCACGCGCATTGCATCCTGCTGGCCATGCTCGCCGGTAACCTCGCGCTACTGGCGGTCATGGCCTGGGTGCTGAGCAATGACGGCGCATTCTGGCTGTTGGCGCGCAACCTGATCCTGTGGGGCTGGATCGTGCCCATCTTCCTGGTCGTCGCGCACCGCATGATTCCCTTCTTCACGCAGTCGGTCTTGCCGGAGCGCAAGGTGTGGCGTCCGGTACCCCTGCTGCAAGGCTGGCTGGCCGGATGTGCGGCTCTCGCCGTGGCGCTGACGGCGGGCCATGCGCAGATCGCCGCGCTGGTGGCGCTGGCTTTGGCGATTGCCACTGCCTGCACCGCGCTGCAATGGGCCGGCAAGCGCTTGCGCGGCGCCTGTGGCGGCAACCGCCTGCTGGCCATGCTGCACCTGTCCTTCGCCTGGCTGCCGCTGGCTTTCCTGCTGCTCGCGCTGGAGCAGGCAGGCCTTGCCGTCGGTACCGCCGCCACCCATGCCATCGGCATGGGCTTCTGCAGCACCATGATGGTGGGCTTTGTCACCCGCGTATCGCTGGGGCACAGCGGTCGTCCGCTCCAGGCCGGCAATCTGCATTGGCTGCTCTACCTCGGCCTGCACGCGACCGCTGCGCTGCGCGTGGTCGCCGCCCTGTCGGGCGCCGCGCCGTGGCTGCTCCATGCCACGGCGGCCTTGTGGCTGCTGCTGATCGTGATCTGGGCCACGCGCATGCTGCCCTACTACTGGCAGCCGCGCGTCGATGGCCAGCCGGGCTGAGCCGGCATTTTGACGCGGATCAAGCAAATCAAAGATTGCCCGGTACCCGGATAGCGACCTACTAGATGTAGTGCTAGCCTTCAAGCTCACCTACTAGATATGGGGGCGTGTCATGGTTCCGCAACATGTCATCAAGCGCGACGGCCGGATCGTCGATTTCGATATCGGCAAGATCCATCAGGCGATTGTTGCCGCCGGTGCCGCCAGCGGCGAGTTTGATGCCCCCGCTGCTACCGAACTGACCGAGCGGGTCACCGCGTCCTTGCGTGAGCAACCCTGTCCCGGCATCGAAACCATCCAGAACCGCGTCGAGGAAGTGCTGGTAGCTGCGGGCTACTGGGTTACGGCGCGCGCCTACATCGTCTATCGCGAACAGCATGCGCGACTGCGCTCGCTGAAGCATACGCTGGTCGATGTCGAGAGCGCCATGGGCGAGTATCTCGACCAGCGCGACTGGCGCGTCAATGCCAACGCGAACCAGGGCTACAGCCTCGGCGGCCTGATTCTCAACGTCGCCGGCAAGGTCACCGCCAATTACTGGCTCAGCCATGTGTATGCGCCGGAGATCGGCACCGCCCACCGCGAAGGCGATGTGCATATCCACGATCTCGACATGCTGTCCGGCTACTGCGCCGGCTGGTCGCTGCGCCAGCTGCTGACCGAAGGCTTCAACGGCATTCCGGGCAAGGTCGAGTCGGCACCACCCAAGCACATGTCGGCCGCGATCGGGCAAATCGTGAATTTCCTCGGCACGCTGCAGAACGAGTGGGCCGGCGCACAAGCGTTCAGTTCTTTTGACACTTATATGGCTGCCTTCATCCGCCGCGATCAGATGAGCTACGCCGAGGTCAAGCAGTGCATGCAGGAACTGATCTACAACCTCAACGTGCCAAGCCGCTGGGGCACGCAGACGCCCTTCACCAATCTCACCTTCGACTGGACCTGCCCGCCCGATCTGCGCGAACAGATTCCCTATATCGGCGGCGAAGAAATGCCCTTCTGCTACGGCGACCTGCAGGCCGAGATGGACATGATCAATCGCGCCTACATCGAAGTCATGATGGCGGGCGATGCCAAGGGCCGTGCCTTTACCTTCCCGATTCCGACCTACAACATCACGCCGGACTTCCAGTGGGAGCACCCGAACACAGAGCTGCTGTTCGAGATGACGGCCAAGTACGGCCTGCCTTACTTCCAGAACTTCCTCAATTCCGATCTCGAGCCGCACATGGTGCGCTCGATGTGCTGCCGCCTGCAGCTCGACCTGCGCGAACTGCTCAAGCGCGGCAACGGTCTCTTCGGCTCGGCCGAGCAGACCGGCAGCGTCGGCGTCGTCACCGTGAACTGCGCGCGCCTCGGCTATCTGTACAAGGGCGACGAGACCGGCCTGATCGCACGCCTCGACTACCTGATGAACCTCGGCCGCGACGCGCTCGAGGTCAAGCGCAAGCTTGTGCAGCGCTACATCGATCAGGGTCTCTATCCCTACACCAAGCGCTACCTCGGCACGCTGCGCAACCACTTCAGCACGCTGGGCGTGAACGGCATCAATGAAATGGTGCGCAACTTCAGCGATGACGCCTACGACATCACCTCGCCCGAGGGCCACGCCCTGGCGGTACGCCTGCTCGATCACGTGCGCGAACGCATGACCGAGTTCCAGAACGAGACCGGCCACCTCTACAACCTCGAAGCCACGCCGGCGGAGGGCACCACCTACCGCTTCGCGCGCGAAGACCGCAAGCGCTGGCCCGACATCCTGCAGGCGGGCACCCGCGAGCAGCCTTACTACACCAACTCCAGCCAGCTGCCGGTCGGCTACACCGACGATCCCTTCGAGGCGCTGATGCTGCAGGAGGAGCTGCAGGGCAAATACACCGGCGGCACCGTGCTGCACCTGTACATGACCGAGGCGATCTCATCGGCGCAGTCCTGTCGCCAGCTGGTGGAGCGCGCGTTGCGCAACTTCCGCCTGCCCTACATCACGGTCACGCCGACCTTCTCGATCTGCCCCAGGCATGGCTACCTGTCCGGCCATCACGAGTTCTGCCCCAAGTGCGACAGCGAAGTGCTGGCGAAGAAGGCGGCAGCGTGTTGCAACTGAGTTTTTCAACCAAGGAGATCATCATGCAGACACTGGAAAGACAGACCGACACCACCGCCCGTCCGCAACTCGACGACAGCGAGCGTACGCGTTGCGAGATATGGACGCGCGTCATGGGCTATCACCGCCCGGTCAGTTCCTTCAACACCGGCAAGCAGGGTGAGTTCAACGAGCGGCGCTTCTTCGTCGAATCGCAAAATGCCTGAGACCGCGGTACCAGCGCCCTGTATCGGCGGGCTGGTACCGTTTTCCACGGTCGACTGGCCGGGCCGGCTCGCCGCGGTAGTGTTCGTGTCCGGCTGCCCCTGGCGTTGCCACTACTGCCATAACCCGCTACTGCAGGAACGCCGGCACGTGATCGAGTGGGAGCAGGTGCATGGCCTGCTGGCACGCCGGCGCGGCCTGCTTGACGGCGTCGTATTCTCCGGCGGCGAGCCGTGCAGCGATGCCTCGCTACCGTGGATGGTGGATGCCGTTCGTGCGCTCGGCTTCAAGGTCGGCCTGCATACCGCCGGAATCTATCCGCGCCAGTTGCAGGGCTTGCTCGATCGTCTCGACTGGGTGGGGCTGGACATCAAGTCGCTGCCGGCCGGTTATGCCGCACTGACCGGACGTCGTTACAGCTCTGCGCCGGTATGGACCAGCCTCGAGCTGCTGCTCAACTGGGGCGGCGAATTCGAGTGCCGCACCACCTGGAGTCCGGACTGGCTGAGTGAATCCGGACTCATTGATCTGGCGCAAGAACTGGCCTGGCGCGGGGTGCAGAATTATGCCGTGCAAGGGTATCGCGAGGGCGCCGTTGCGGTGACCGACATGCCCGGCACGGCGACGCAGGAAAGGCTGCGCCGCCTGTTCCCCACCTGGCAATGGCGGTGAAAACATGCGGTCCAAAACCGATCTCGGTGCACTGCTTCTGCACCAACCCCTGTTTCGCAATCTCGACGCCGACCAGCTTGCGCTGATGACGGCGGCCTGTCATCAGGTCAATGTCGGGAAACACAAGTTCGTCTTCCATCGCGGCGATCCGGCCAATGGCCTCTACGTGGTCGCGGTCGGGCATATCAAGCTGGCGGTGCCGGCGGCCAATGGCCAGGAAAAGGTGATCGAGTTCGTCGCGCCCGGCGAAGCCTTCGGCGAGGCCTTCATGTTCCTCGACAAGCCCTACATGGTCGAGGCGCAGGCGCTGGAAGATTCTCTGCTGATCTGGATCGACAAGCGCGACATCGACGCCGCCATCGACTGCGATCCGTCATTTGCCAAGCGCATGCTGGCCGGCCTGTCGGTGCGCCTGCATACCCTGGTCCAGGACATCGAAACGGTCAACCTGCAGAACGCCACCCAGCGCGTCGTCATGTACCTGCTGAGCCAGCCGCGCGAAGAGGGCGGCATGCGCTTCCCCTTCAACAAGAGCATCATTGCCTCCAAGCTGGGACTCACCCCGGAAACTCTCTCGCGCCTGCTGCACCAGCTCACCGATGCTGGCCTGATCTCGGTCGACGGCAAGCGCGTGCACATCCCCGATGCCGCTGCGCTGGAGCAGTGCATCTACGAGGATGGCGTGCTGCGAATTGCTTGACTGCGCTCAAGGAAGGCGCACAGCGACAAGCCTAGGATGGGCAGGTATTCCGTACAGGAGACCCATCATGCAGGCAATCCCGCAATCCCATTATTTCGATGCGCGCGGCGTGGCCAAGCGCTTCCGCCATGCCGCCATCTTCGGTGCCCTGGAAGCCCTGGGCGATGGCGAAACCATGCGCTTCATCAATGACCACGACCCGCGGCCACTGCTTGAGCAGATCATCCAGCGCTATCAGGGTCAGGTACGCATCAACTACCAGCAACGCAATCCTGAAGCGGTCATCATCGATTTCACCATCGACGTCGATGCGCGCGGCACGCCGGTCGAACTGCCGCAGGCTGCCATGGCCGGCGGTGGGTGCGGCGGTGCCGGCAGTGGCTGCGGCTGCAGCGGCGGTTGAAGCAAGTTTGCTTGCGGGCTTGGTCGATTGGCTAGTTGCTTTGTCAGAGGGGACGGGAAGAGGGGCAGGCAGCAACGCTGCCTTGCATCCCATCTGAGCCGCTGAGAGGTAAGTGATTGTGGCAGGGCTGACCGCCCGGATTTCCGTATCATGCAGCGTGTTTCGTTCTGACAGGCCCTGCCGTGGATTACCTTGCCCTGCGCCACCTTCACATTGCCCTCGCGCTTGCCAGTCTGCTGATGTTTTGCGGCCGCGGCGTGCTGCTCCTGTGCGGTCGTGCCATCCCGCGCCCGCTGCGCTGGCTGCCGCATGTGAATGACACCCTGCTGCTGGCGGCGGCGATCACGCTGGTGGTATGGAGCGGGCAGTATCCGCTGCAGCAGGGCTGGCTGACGGCCAAGGTCTGTGCCCTGCTTGCCTATATCCTGCTCGGCAAGCAGGCGCTGCGCCGCGATCTGTCGCGCGTGCAACGGCTGCCCTGGCTGGCCGCTGCGCTGAGCGCGATTGCCTACATCTTTGCCGTGGCGATGACGCGCAATCCGTGGCCGTTCTGAAGTCGCGCGCATGTTGTCGGGACTGCTTACTTGGCGGATACTGCGGAATAGATGCAAAAATCAGGCATCTTTGAAGAGGGACGTATGAGCGAGCAACAAAGCCTGGCAGCAGTCGATGTGGAAGGCGTGCGCGATGCATTGCGCAGCGTGATCGATCCCGAGATCGGCATGAACATCGTGGATGTCGGCCTGATCTACCGCATTGTGGTCGAGGGCAATGTCGTGGCGGTCGACCTGACCATGACTTCGCCGGCCTGCCCCATGGGCGACATGATCATCGAGGATGTGGCGGCGGTGCTGGCGCGCTGCCTGCCGCCGGGCTACACGCCGGATCTGCAACTGGTGTGGGAGCCACCCTGGTCGCCGGCATTGATGAGCGAAGCTGCGCGCAAGCATTTCGGCTGGGACGAGTGAGCGGGCGCGGATGAACCAGCGTCTGCGTCTGCTGTTGTTTGTCGCCGCGCTGTGTGCCTTGGCCAGCGGCCTGCTGGCAGGACTGGCGCGCCTGGGTTTTGATCTGCCGGCGGCAACGCTGGCGGGGCAGCACGGACCGCTGATGATCTGCGGCCTGTTCGGCACCCTGATCAGCCTGGAACGCGCCGTGGCCATGGGCCAGTCCTGGCCTTACTGTGCGCCGGGCTTTTCTGCCGTGGGCGTCATTGCACTGCTGGCCGGCCTGCCGACCGACATCGTCGCGCTTCCCTTCATTGCCGCCGCCGGCGTGCTCAGTCTTGCCAGCCTTGTCTTGTGCCAGCGCCAGCCCGTGCTGCATCTGGCCACGCTGGCGCTGGCGGCGCTGATGTGGCTGCTCGGCAACCTGCTCTGGTTGAAGGCCGGAGCGCCGGCAGCGGTGTCCGCGTGGCTGGCCTTTCTGGTGCTGACGATTGCGGGCGAGCGGCTGGAGTTGTCGCGCTTTCTGCCCACGCCGGCATCGGCGCACCGGATGTTTGCCGTGCTGGCCGTGCTGCTCGCCATTGGCGCCATGATCAGCACGCCATTGTTTGCACTGGCCCTGATGGCGCTGGTGGCCTGGCTGCTGCGCCATGACATCGTGCGTCGCACCCTGCGGCAGGAGGGGCTGCCACGCTATATCGCGGTCTGTCTCGCCAGCGGCTATGCATGGCTGTTGGTCAGCGCGCTGCTGATGCTGTGCGGCGCGTTCAGGCCCGAACTGCCGCTGCGCGATGCCAGCCTGCATGCACTGCTGCTGGGCTTTGTCTTCTCCATGGTATTCGGGCATGCGCCCATCGTGCTGCCCGCGGTGGCGCGCCTGCGTCTGCCCTATCACCCCGTACTCTATCTGCCGCTGGTGCTGCTGCAACTGAGTCTGGCCGTACGCCTGCTGGCCGGCGTGCTGGATGACTTTTCCCTGCGCCAGCAGGCGGGACTCGTCAATGCCGGCGCACTGGCAGTGTTTGCACTGACGGTAGTCAGCCTGCTGCTGCGCGCCAGCCGCCAGCGCAAGACGTCGCGCTGATCGTCCATGCGCTGATCGTCCGTGCGTCCGCCCGTGCAATGAAAAAGGCCCGCAGAGGCGGGCCGTTTGCGTAGCGGCAGATTTCAGAGTCCGCCCAGATCCTCGATGGCATCCACCACCATGCTGGTACCAATTGCGATCAGCAGGATGTCGGAGGCAACGCGCACATACTTGTGGCCGGCCGGCGGGGGCCCGAGGCGCGTGACCAGTGCGCCGGGCACCGCATGGTAGGTGAGGTCGTGAGGCAGGCGTGCGCCCAGCCGCCATTGCTTGGCCTGGCCGGGCGGCATACAGCCGTTGTTCTTCTTCGCCAGTCCGCGCGGACAGTGGCCGGCCCTGAATTGCGCACCGTAGTAGTCGTGTACGACGCTGCGCTGGGTGCCACCGAAATAGGCACCGATGCTGATGTTCACATCGCTACCGCCATGCCGGCCGCCATGGCCGTCATCGTTGCCACCATGCTTTTTACCGCCCTTGTGGCCCTTGCCGTGATCGTCATGGCCTGCCTTGTCATGCTTGCCGCCGCCGGCCCAGTCGGGTTTGTCGGCGAAGGCCGGGGCCGTGGCGAGGCTGAGGGAGAGTGCCAGCAGCAGGGGGGATGCAAGTCGCAGTTTCATGGCTGACTCCTTGTTGTTGTGATGCCGCCTACTTTACCTGCAGCGGGCAGGCGATGCCGCTTCAGCGGGGCCGATTTTGTGTCATTTTGTGATGCACATTTTCCGGAATCAAGCATGCTTACTGCGGGCGTGCGCAGGTATTGCAGACAAGTCTTGTATTCCGGCCGAAGCGGGATACAGTAGCGTCTTTGCTACCTGGAGTACCCCATGAGAAAACTCACCGTCCTGATTCGCGCCGAACTCGAAATTCCTGATGAATGGGAGTTCGTCGAGCATCCCTCGGGCATACAGGTGCTCAAGGTCGGCGACAGTTTTGTCGACTTCGATATTGCGCCCTTGAGCACCACTTCCGACAGCCCGGATGCGACCTGGTCCGACAATGATGTCGAGCTGGTCGAGGATGTGCTGGCCTGTGTCAGCGGTCTCGATACCGACCTCGAGATCAGTTATCAGCAGTAAGGCATCAGCCGCGCTGCCGTAGCAGCGCGTCGAGCCGGTCCACGACCGGCGCCCAGTCGGCATCGTCGCGCAGCGCCTCGCACAGGAACTGCGCCTGCTGCGGCGACCAGAATGGCGCCGCAGCCAACCGGATGTCATCTGCCAGACCGGCGTGTTGCGCGATGAAGGCATCGATCGCCTCACGCTCCGTGGCCAGGCCCAACTGCGCGAAAAGTTCGGACAAAGGGTGAATCGGGTCTTCCATGAGCTGCTCCTTGTGCCGTTCAGCATAGCCCAAGTCCCCGACCTTGGTGCCCGGGCTTGCGGCAGCTCAATTGCCAGCGGCATGAAACGCGTTAAGCTCATGCCGCAATGAACTCATCTCGGGTGGCCGCGCCACCCACTGTCATCAGGGAGACGCATGGCCACGCCACCCTCATCAAGCCCGCGTGACTGGCACGCTACCGACGCAGCGCATGCAGTGCAGGCACTGGCGAGCGACAGGAAATCCGGTCTGACGGCCGCGGTCGCGGCTGCACGCCTCGCCGAACACGGCCCCAACCGCCTTGCCGCCAGCGAGCGCACGCCGGTCTGGGTGCGCCTGCTGCGCCAGTTCAATAATGTGCTCATCTACATCATGCTGGTCTCCGCCGTCGTCACGGCGGTGCTGCAGCACTGGATAGACACCTGCGTACTCCTGCTGGCCGTGCTGGTCAATGCGGTCATCGGCTTCATCCAGGAAGGCAAGGCCGAAGACGCGCTGGCCGCCATACGCAACATGCTGAGTCCGCGCAGCATCGTGCTGCGCGGCGGCGAACGCATGAATGTGGATGCCGAGCAGCTGGTACCCGGCGACATCGTGCTGCTCGCCTCGGGCGACCGCATCCCGGCCGACCTGCGCCTGATCGATGCCAAGACCCTGCTGGTGGATGAATCCATCCTGACCGGCGAGTCTGTGGCGGTCGAGAAGCGGCCGGATACGGTGGCAGCGGATGCCGCGCTGGGCGACCGGCGCTGCATGCTCTATTCCGGCACCCTGGTGGCTTCCGGTCAGGGACTCGGCGTGGTGGTGACCACCGGCTCGCACACCGAGATCGGCCACATCGGCCGCCTGCTGGCGGAAGTTGAAACCGTCACCACGCCGCTGCTGCGCCAGATCGGCCGCTTCAGTCACTGGCTGGCCGCGGCCATCCTGATACTGGCCGCGCTGACCTTCTTCGCCGGCCTGATCTGGCGCGATCACACGCCGACGGAAATGTTCCTGATCGTGGTTGCACTCATCGCTTCCGCCATTCCCGAGGGCCTGCCGGCCATCCTCAGCATCACGCTGGCCATGGGCGTGCGCCGCATGGCGCGGCGCAATGCGATTGTGCGCAACCTGCCTGCGGTCGAGACCCTGGGCGCGGTGACCGTGATCTGTACCGACAAGACCGGCACCCTGACGCGCAATGAAATGACCGTGCAGCAACTGGTCACGGCAAGCCGGACCTACAGCATCAGCGGTGTCGGCTATGCGCCGGAAGGCAGCCTGCATGCCGACGGCCTGCCGCTCACCGAAAGCACGCCGGAGCTGCAGCTGATCGGCCGCGCCGCGCTGCTGTGCAACGATGCCGAGCTGATCTGCCGCGACGCTGCCTGGCAACTGGCCGGCGACCCGACCGAAGGCGCGCTGCTGGCGCTCGGTGCCAAGATCGGCTTCGATGCCGCTGCCGAGCGGCAGGCCATGCCGCGTCTGGACGTGATTCCCTTCGAGTCCGAGCATCGCTTCATGGCCACGCTCAACCGCGATCATGCCGGCCATGCCTGCATCTTCGTCAAGGGTGCGCCGGAGCGCATCTTCGCCATGTGTGCCGCACAGGGCGTCGAGGGCAGCGCCGCCTTCGATCCGGCGTACTGGCAAGAGGCGGCCGCCACCTGCGCTGCACAGGGCATGCGCCTGCTCGCGGTGGCGGTGAAGCGCGTCGACGAAGCGCGCCAGCATATTGATTTTGCCGATACCGAAAGCGATTTCTCGCTGCTCTGCCTCACCGGCATCATGGACCCGCCGCGTCCCGAGGCCACCGAGGCGGTTGCCGCCTGTGCCGCCGCCGGCGTGCGCGTCAAGATGATTACCGGCGACCATGTCGATACCGCGCGCGCCATCGCGCTGCAGATGGGCATCGGCAGCGGCAGGGCCATGACCGGCGCCGAGATCGAAGGCATCAGCGATGCCGAACTGCAGCGCGTGGTCATGGATGTGGATGTGTTCGCCCGCGCCAGCCCCGAGCACAAGCTGCGTCTGGTCCAGGCTCTGCAGGCGGCGGGGCAGGTGGTGGCGATGACCGGCGACGGCGTCAACGACGCACCCGCCCTGAAGCGCGCCGACATCGGCGTGGCCATGGGGCAGAAGGGTACCGAGGCCGCCAAGGAAGCTGCGGACATGGTGCTGGCCGACGACAACTTCGCCACCATCGCCAACGCGGTGCGCGAAGGGCGCGGCATCTACGACAACATCCAGAAGTTCGTGCTCTTCATGCTGCCGACCAACGGCGGCGAAGGGCTGGTGGTGGTCACCGCCATCATGTTCGAACTGATGCTGCCGCTGACTCCGGCGCAGGTGCTGTGGATCAACATGGTCACCTCCAGCACGCTGGGACTGGCCCTCGCCTTCGAGCGGCCCGAGCGCAATGTCATGCGCCGTCCGCCGCGCGATCCGCACGAGCCCCTGTTGTCCTGGCTGTTTGCCTGGCGCGTGCTGATGGTGTCGATGCTGATGATGTGCGGTTCGCTCGGCCTCTTCCTCTGGGAAATGAACCGCGGCGCATCGCTGGAAACGGCGCGCACCATGGCAGTCAGCGCCATCGTCGTCGCCGAGATGTTCTACCTCATCAACAGCCGCTACCTGTTCCGCTCCGTGCTGTCGCGCGACGGCCTGTTCGGCAATCCCTATGTGCTGGGCGCGATCGCCTGCTGTGCCCTGCTGCAACTCGCCTACACCGGCCTTGCGCCGCTGCAGGCACTGTTTGGTTCCACCCCCCTGGGTGCAGACGAATGGGGCCGCGTGCTACTGGCCGGGCTCTTCGTCTTTGTTGTTGCAGAGTGCGAGAAGTGGGTGGTCAAGCGCGTGCGGCGTCGTCCGCCGACTGCCGCCCCCGCCACGGCCTGAAGGCAGGGCTCAAATGCACAGGGGCCGACCCTTGCTGTGGATTCCGGCATTTATTGAGCAGTAGTTCCGGCATAAAAATGCCGGAACTACTGGGTTTCTCGAATTTCTGGCAGTGCATTTCCGGTAATTCATAAGCGATAAGACTGACTTTCCGGCAATTAATGCGAACTAGTCGCAAGAGAGAGGCAATTGGCCGTGGCAACAGCTACTGATTTTGAAGAATGGGTCTCCTACAGTGCTAGATTCGAAGTGCGGGCAAGGTTTGTCTTTAAGGAAGGCTAGCCGATTGCTCTCCCACGTTACTCCTCGATTCCCATCGTACTCAATCATGGGAGTAATCGGGAGCATCCTATTCCAGGGCAGCAGGAGGGAAATCGCTTGGCCAACAGCGGTGGATGCCAAAACACCATTTGGCCAGATAACCTGAGGCCGCCCACCAGCGGCACCATACTTTTGATGCTCCAAGGCAAGTCGTTCATCCGTGATGAGGCCCAAGCATCTCAGGCAGAGACCGCCAGGTAACGACGTAATTACCTGGCCTGTGATGCCGTACCCATTCACTCCTTTATGCACATCCATCCCAATATCGATATAGGGCACTAAGAAGCGGCGGCAAAACCGTTCAAGTTCATCGCGGACTTCATAGCCGTCTACGCACCCCATTACGATGTCGCAATTTCTCAGGGTCAAGCCAAAGTTTTGCCAAGGACCCTCGGCGATAACGACGTTAACTTTCGGGTTAATGAATTGGATGAGCCGCTGAAGTACCTCAGTTTTTTTTCTCTCAGATTCGGCATCTTCTGGAGTACTACCAACCATTCGCGTCAGATTTGATTCATCGACGGTGTCAAAGTCGACTAACACGATCGTACCAACGCCAATGTGTGCGAGTTGCTGGCAAACATGCGATCCTCCCCCGCAGAGCCCGATAACAGCAATGGTTGTATCAGCGAGGTACGTTTCGCTGTGGTCACCAAGGAAGCTTTGGCGCGAATATCGTTTGCTCATGCTATTGCCCTCACTCCAGGCATCTGTGGGCCGATCACAACACATTGTGAAATCGGTTCAGGAGGCGTTTCACCAGTCATCCAGCAAAGGCCTGCCATGCTGTCGTGGCTAAATACAATCGCGCCGTGAGGCATTTCAGGCCTGACTTTGAAAAAGTCCGGAACAAATCGATGGCTGTGCCGCAAGTCAGTCCGACTAAATCTTGGTCGACCATTGTGCTCATGACGGTGCACATGGAACAAACCAACATTGCTACCCGTCTCTGCAGAAGGCTGGAACCACTACTTATCCAAGCATGAACGTAAGGCTAGACGGGCACGATAGAGTAGTACCCCACAATTGGTGAGAGTGATGCCCAATATCTGGCAGATTTCTGCCGTCTCGAATCCAAGCATTTCCCGTAACATGAAAGCAGCGTGCTGCCGCCTCATTGAGATAATAGGGACATGAATCGAGTATGGCTAAGAGAGTTTCTGTTGTTTCAGCGACTGCTCTGGCCTCCCCAAACTGCAGGCCAGTACTCTTCAATCCAGTCTCCGGATTCGTCAAAGAATGCGTCAATGCCATCAGCCTCCACGAACTGCAGGCCACTGTTACGTGAGCGGAGCATATCGATGATCTTATTTCTCAGAATGGCAAAGAACCACGTCTTTAGACTACTGGAGCGACCACAAAAGCCATCGCGTTTCTCGTAGGCCGTAGTAAATGCCTCTTGCACCAAATCTGCGGCGGCATAGTCGTCACGTAATTGGAGACGAGCGAAGCAAAGCATGTCGCGTCGGAGTGGCAGTAATTCTTGTACGAATTTTTCCTCGAGCGTCATAAGAAGTATGGGACTAGTTCGTTTTATCGAGGCCCTAGTACTTCAGAGATGCTCTGTTGCGGTAAGCCGCTGTACTTTTTTACGATACCGTTGCTGTCTCTTGTCACAATGCCTGGAGTACCTTGAAATCCAAGACTAGCCATCAAGATTTGGTTTTTCTCCAGTGTCTGTTGAATACTGTGGGGGATGTCCTTTGCCGGGGTGATGCCACCTTTTGCGAAATTGGTCTCGTTTTTCAATAGCGCTGCAGATCTATCTTGTGCACCAAGAATTGCCGCTGCTTTTGCAGGACTACTTGCAGATATCACTCCCACAAGAATGTGGCGCAGCTGTACTTTTCCTGCAATAACCCAAGGACGGGCAGTCTCCCAAAAACGGTTGCAATAAGGGCAATTGGGGTCGCTGAAGGTATAGATAACGCGTGGTGCGTCGGCTTTTCCATCAAGAATCCAGGACGCCGATTCCAACTGTGCCCAAATTTGGTCGCTCATTGGCTTTGCAACCAGCTTTTGGAGCGTTACATCGTCAATCGGTTCGCCGTTGGTACCAAGACGGGTCCCCACAATCGCTTTCCCGTCTGCGGTCACATACACAGCAAGAGGGCGATCTCCTGCGACGCCAGCAAAAGCACGCATTCCGCCGCCAACATTAAACTCCTGAACGATGGTCAGTCCTTTGCCTTCGAGCGCATTAATTACCGGAGGTTTGGCCGCGCTCTGCGCATAACCGAGGCCAGATGCCACCATCAGTCCACCTGCGACAATAGGTATAAGAGGAAATGGCTTCATGTGATGCTCCTTGTCTAAAGCGTCGTGAGTTGGGGGTATTTCAAAAGGGGGCTATTGATATGAGACCGGCTGGCGGGACCGTCACCTGGTACCGATCCGGTTGGCAATGGTTGTGTCATGTTCAGGCGCTTCATGAATTCACTTGCGTTAATTTCCCCAACTACGCGGGCTTCTCTACGCTCTGCCCCATCCGGGCCCACAAAAATCAGGGTGGGCGGTCCTGCGGCTCCCCAACGCCGGAGCAGCATCTGGCTATCGGTATCGTTATTGGTCACGTCCAACCGAATCACCTGCATGCCATTCAAGCGTTCCCGTACCGCGGGATCGCCAAACACGTTTCGCTCTATGACGTGGCAGCTGATGCACCAGTCGGCGTAGTAGTCGATCAGTGTCCAGCGACCTTGGTTACCTGCAGTAGCCAGAAGCATGTCCAGATCGTTCACAGTTTTGGCGTGGACGTAGGCAATTGGGTCACGGGCCTTGGATTCGGCGGGTGCCTGCAAACGCGCCAACGGCTGGATCGGCGAGTCGGCGCCAGATGCCGCACCTACGAGCATTAATGTTGACCAGAGACTTAGCAACGCTGCGCCAAATCGCAGGCTCCACGCCATTCGGTTTTTTACCAATAGGGCTTGTGCCCAGACAAACAGGCCAAACGCCAAGGACAAGGCCCAAGCGGCCCATAATGCAAGTGTCAATGACCCGGGCAGGAAACGCCCCAGCATCATGACTGCCATGCCCAGCATGGCGTAGCCAAAGGCGACACGCACTTTGTCCATCCAGGCGCCCGGTTTTGGAAGAATGCGAGCACCGAACACTGCGATCGCCAATAAGGGAAGGCCCATACCTAAGCCGAGCGCCAGCAATACGACCCCACCGTAGAGGGCACTGCCGGTTTGGCTGATATACAGCAGCGCCCCCGCCAAGGGGGCCGTCATGCACGGACCAACCAGTAGCGCAGATAGGAAGCCCATAATGGCGGCGCCGTAGATGTTGCCTCCCGGGCGTCCACGTCCCGATGATTCAAGACGATTGACCAGAGCAGATGGGAGCTGTAGTTCGAACAGGCCGAACAGCGAGCTGGCGAGAATCAAGAACAGGATTGAAAAAGAGCCGAGTAACCAAGGCGACTGCAGGGTTGCCTGGAGATTTGCGCCGGCAAGCCCGGCTGCGACACCGACCATTGAATAGGTCGCTGCCATGGCCAGTACATAGGATAGAGTGAGAGCAAAAGCACGGCGCGGTGATGCCTGGGTCCCGACGACCATTGTGGAAACGATGGGAATCATCGGCAACGTACATGGCGTAAATGCCAAAAGCAGACCAAACCCAAAGAACAGCAGCGTTCCGGACACGGGGCCAAGTGTTGCCAGACGTTGCGCAGCGGATTGGTCTTCGGCGACTTCGGTCTTGGTTGCGACCAAGCCGGTAATCGCGTCTACCGGAGGTGTCGTATGTGCCAAGGAGAGATATCGATCTGTCGATGAATCCCCGGAAATGCTGGCATCCAATCCCTTATCCGGGACGGATGTCGCCTGTGGCGCTGCCGCCTCAAGAAGTACTATCTTGACGGCTTGCGGTGGATAGCAGATTCCCGCTTCCGCACATCCTTGCCAATGAAGCGTTATTGGCCCAGCAACAGATGCCGAGAAACGTAGCCGCGCGACGCTGCCCTTGTAGATCTCCGTCTCACCGAAGAATTCATCGTGCTTCTTCTGCCCTGCCGGGAGGTTAAGCGTGACGGCGTTCCCCTGCCCATCGACCAGTTTGAGGGAATGGCGATAAACATAGTAGCCGTCGGCGATCTTGCCCTCCAACACCATCGTGTCGCCATTCTGCAAAGGCTTGCCTGGCCTGAAGACTTCCGTCGGGTCAAGAAATTCGGTGTCGCCACCCAAGACAGCAGAGCCGCCTCCTGCCAATGCGCTCCCGATAGCGGTGCAGCACAATAAAGCGGTGGCCAACCAGTTCCGATAGCGCGCCAAGGTAAATTCCTCCCAGAAAAGTTGGTCGGAATCATGGGCTCCTCGGATTAAGCGAGACTAAAGTCCCGCAATACAAATCTGTCCTAACATTGCGCCTACCTAAAGCGAAGTGGGGTCTGGAAATGCGGGTACTCCTGGTGGAGGACGACGAGCTAATTGGCAATGGAATCCTGGCGGGATTGCGCCAGCATGGGATCACCGTGCATCACGTTCTGACGGCCGCCGACGCCCAGCTCGCACAAAGAGATGAAACCTTCCATGCAATGATCCTTGATCTCGGGCTGCCCGACGGTGATGGTATGGATTTGCTAAAAGTCGTTCGTGCCTTTGAACCCGACTTGCCCGTACTGATACTTTCAGCGCGAGACACGATAGATCACCGACTTACGGGCTTGCGTGGCGGTGCCGACGATTACGTGGTCAAACCGTTTGACCTGCGCGAACTGGCAGCTCGGCTGCATGCGCTGGTGAGACGCACCCAGGGCCGAGCCGCCCAGACGATCCAGGCCGGCCCGTTGCGGCTTGATCCCGACAGCGGGCTGGCGTGGTTTCACGGTATCCAACAACCACTTTCGCGGCGGGAAGTCGACCTGCTGGCGCATCTCGCCAGCTCCGACGGCCGATGGGTGTCGCCGGACGCTTTGAACCAATACCTGTATGGCTTTGGTGAAGAGGTTGGGAGCAACGCCCTCAACGTCCACATCTACAACATTCGTCGCAAGCTCGGGCCGGAATCGATAGAAACCGCGCGAGGCCTGGGCTACCGACTTGGCTGGAAACTTACTTCATGAGTCTACGTCTCCGTGCGATTCTGATCGCTGGGATTTCGCTTGTTGTCCTTTGGGGGGCTGCAACCGCCTGGATGATCCGAGATGTACAAATCAAGTTCGACAGGACACTTGACGGCCGTCTTGCAATGTCTGCTCGTATGGTTGCCGGCTTGCTCGAACGATCGACGCTCTCGAAGAGCATCAGTAACGATGATTTCTCGAATGCGATCGGGGAAGGCGGAGTGGATGGGATTGCTTGCGAGATACGCTCGCTCCGCGGCGAGGTGCTGGCGAAGACGGACGACAGCCCCGACTCCGAATTCGGACACCTTGCGCCCGGCTACAGTACGCGGAAGGTCGACGGGCGTGACTGGAGAATCTATGTCTTGCGCGCTGATGGGTACCAAATAACAACTGCGGATTGCATAGATCAGCGGAATGTCCTGATCAATGAGTTGCTATATGCGGCGGGTATTCCCTTCCTGATCGCCCTCCTGGGAGGGCTAGGGGCGCTTTGGATCGGCATCGGGCGCGGCTTCGCTCCATTGAAGGCATTGCACCAGCAACTGCATTCAATGGGGGCCGACGACACGACCCCGCTTGTCGTAAGGCAATCTCCGGCAGAACTGCACCCAGTCCTGGAAGCAATGAACGGATTGCTCAAGCGCCTTGCGCAGGCACTTTCGAGCCAACGTGCATTCACCGACGCGGCTGCGCATGAGCTTAGAACTCCGCTGACGGTCATCGATACACACCTGCAGGTGGTTCGAATGACGGAGGGAAAAGACGCTGAATCGTCGCTTAGCCAGGCTGAGGAAGGTGTTAAGCGCTTACGGCACACCCTCGACCAAATGATGATGCTGGCTCAAGCTGAAAGCGCAACAGATAGCTCCAATGAATGTCCTTCCGTGCTGACGGCGGTTCATAACGTACTTGATCGGGTGAGCAACTCCGGATCACGGCGACTAAGTCTGGCTGTCGAAGGGGCCGAGGCGGGGACGCCGATTCCTAGCGCTATGCTGGAAACCGCTGTACGCAATATCGTAGATAACGCGGTTCGCTATTCTCCAGAGGATACGCCTGTCGAGGTCAAGCTGTTCTTCGACCATCGCATGCAACGGGGTCGAATCGACATTTGCGATCAGGGGCCGGGCTTAAATATGGAACAGGTGTCGAAAGTAGGAAGGCGGTTCTGGCGTGGCGACCAAGGAAGGCAACAGAAAGATGGGGCTGGACTTGGCATTTCGATCGTCCGCACCATCCTTGAACGGTTCGGAGGCTCACTGGACTTTAGCCCTCGGCAAGATGGTGGCCTGACCGTCTCGCTTAACTTTCCCTTGAACGGCGGGACGCCGGAAGCCGGCAGGGGTGATTTATGAAAAGTAAAGATCTTCTAGTGCTGGGCGTGATCATCGTCTTTGTCAGCACTGCTCAGCTAGGGATGACAATGTACAGGGATCACACCAATGAGCGGTATGCCGACGACGTGGTAAAAAATGCTCGAACAGGCGATATCGTCATGCTGTCGTCAGAGGGATGTCCATACTGTGCCAAGGCTCGTGCGTGGTTCGCTAAGCACAATGTTCCAATTGAGGAGTGCTTTATTGAGAATGATCCGGTTTGCGCGGATAAATTCAGTCGCTCTATGGCGTACGGTACCCCCGTCATCATCGTCAAGGGAAAACCCATCACAGGATTTGACGTTGAGGCAGTTAGTCAGGTTCTGAGTTCTGGAGACAAATCCTAATACCAACCAAGCAACTTTTCTCTAGAGTTCATGTGCCCGGAAAACATAGCCGTGCCATTGCGACACGGCTATGTTTCCAGTTTACTTCACATGTTTGTTGTGCCGCATCAAGCGATACGCAGCCGGCACAACGAACAACGACAGTAGTGGCGCGGTAATCATGCCGCCTACCATGGGTGCCGCAATCCGGCTCATGACCTCGCTGCCGGTGCCGCTGCCCCACAGGATGGGCAACAAGCCAGCGATGATGACAGCTACGGTCATCGCTTTCGGACGAACCCGTAGCACAGCCCCTTCCCTGATCGCATCGAGCAAGCCCTCGTCGTCTTCCTTGCCGGCATCAATGCGCTCATGCCAAGCCTGTTTCAGGTAGACCAGCATGATGACGCCGAACTCGGCCGAGACCCCGGCAAGCGCAATGAAGCCAATTCCGGTTGCAACCGATAGGTTGTAGCCCATGAGGTAGAGAAACCAGACACCGCCGGTCAGCGCGAACGGCAGCGTCGCCATGATCAGCAGCGCCTCGTCCATACGCGCGAAGGTCAAATACAGCAGCACGAAGATGATCAGCAAAGTCGCCGGCACCACCAGCTTCAGACGTGCATTGGCGCGTTCCAGGAATTCGAACTGCCCTGAATAGGCAAGGCTCATCCCCGGCGCCAGCTTGACCTCCTTGGCGACGGCGGCGCGCAGGTCGTGCACGACGGATGCCAGGTCGCGGCCGCGGACATCGACATACACCCAGCCCGAAGGACGGGCGTTCTCGCTCTTCAGCATGGGCGGCCCGTCCGATACCTTGACCTTGGCCACCATGCCGAGCGTGATCTGGCTGCCCATAGCAGTGACGATGGGCAGTTGCGTCAAACGATCGACGGTGTCACGCCATTCGCGTGGGTAGCGGACGTTGATGGGATAGCGCGCCAGGCCTTCCACCGTCTCGCCAATGTTGTCGCCACCAATCAGGCTGCTAACCACCGACTGGACCTCGGCGATATTGAGGCCGTAGCGTGCAGCGGCCACACGGTCGATGTCGACATCCACATAACGGCCACCCGTCAGCCGTTCGGCCAGCGCCGAGGAGACGCCGGGGACAGTCTTCGCCACATGCTCGACAGCCTGGGCCACCCGGTCGATGTCATCGAGGTTCGTACCGGCAATCTTCACGCCGATCGGACTCTTGATGCCTGTCGCCAGCATGTCGATCCGGTTGCGGATCGGCGGGATCCAGATATTGCTGAGACCTGGCACCTTCACTGTTCGGTCCAGCTCCTCGACCAGCTTTTCCGGGGTCATGCCGGGACGCCATTCGTCGCGCGGCTTGAACTGGATCGTGGTCTCGAACATCTCCAGCGGCGCGGGGTCGGTGGCAGACTCGGCCCGTCCAGCTTTACCAAATACATGGGCGACCTCGGGCACTGTCTTGATCATGCGATCCGTCAGCTGCAGTAGCTCAGAGGCCTTCTGCGCAGAGAGCCCAGGCAAGGCCGACGGCATGTAAAGCAAATCCCCTTCGTCGAGCGGCGGCAGGAACTCGCCACCGAGGCGGCTGGCCGGCCAGAGCGCCGTCAGAAAGACAATGCCCGCGACAAGCAGTGTGAACTTGGGGCGCGCCAGTACCTTGTCGAGCAATGGACGGTAGGCACGGATCAATACCCGGTTGAGCGGATTGCGCGATTCGTCCGGCAGCTTGCCGCGTATCCAATAGCCCATCAGGATAGGAATCAGAGTGACTGACAAGCCGGCCGCTGCGGCCATCGCGTAGGTCTTGGTAAAGGCCAAGGGGCCGAATAAGCGGCCTTCCTGCGCTTCCAGGGTAAAGACCGGGATGAAAGACAGCGTAATGATGAGCAGTGAGAAGAACAGCGCCGGGCCGACCTCGATGGCCGCCTCCGTCATGACGTGCCAGTGCGTTTCGCCCTTGAGTTCCTGGTCCGGGTGCGCGTGTTGCCATGCCTCGACTTTCTTGTGGGCGTTCTCGATCATGACCACCGCAGCATCCACCATGGCGCCGATGGCAATGGCGATACCGCCCAGCGACATGATGTTGGCGTTGATGCCCTGATGCCGCATGATGATGAAGGCGGCAAGGATGCCCAAGGGCAGCGACACGATGGCGACCATAGCGGAACGCAGATGCCAGAGGAACATCGCGCAGACCAGGGCCACGACGATGAATTCCTCGATCAGCTTGTGCGTGAGGTTTTCGACGGCGCGGTCGATCAGCTTGCTGCGGTCGTAGGTCGTGACAATTTCGACGCCCTTGGGCAGGCTGGCTTTGAGCTCATCCAGCTTGGCATGCACGGCGGCAATCGTCTCGCGGGCGTTCTTGCCCGAGCGCAGGATGACCACGCCGCCGACGCTCTCGCCTTCACCGTCAAGGTCCGCAATCCCGCGGCGCATCTCCGGCCCGAGTTGAACGGTCGCTACGTCGCCCAGCGTGATGGGCACGCTGCCGGCAAGCTTGACGGGAATGGCGCGGAAGTCGGCCACCGACTTCAGGTAGCCGCTGGCGCGCACCATCATCTCGGCCTCGCCTTGCTCCAGCACCGCACCGCCGGTTTCCTGGTTGGCCATGTTGATGGCCTCGATGACCTGCGCATGCGTGATGCCCCGGCTGGCGAGCCGCACCGGATCGAGCACGACCTGGTACTGCTTGACCATGCCGCCGACCGTCGCCACCTCGGCCACATTGGGCAAAGTCTTGAGTTCGAACTTGAGGAACCAGTCCTGTAAGGACCTCAACTGCGCCAGGTCATGCTGGCCTGTGCGGTCGACCAAGGCGTACTGGTAAATCCAGCCTACACCAGTGGCGTCCGGCCCGAGGGATGCCTTGGCCGAAGCCGGCAGGCGGCCTTGAACCTGATTCAGATATTCCAGCACGCGCGAGCGCGCCCAGTACAGATCGGTCCCATCCTCGAACAGCACATAGACGAAGCTATCGCCGAAGAAGGAGAAGCCGCGCACCGCCTTCGCACCGGGAACCGACAGCATGGTCGTCGCCAGCGGATAGGTGACCTGGTTCTCGACAATCTGCGGGGCTTGGCCGGGATAGCTGGTGCGAATGATGACCTGCACGTCCGAGAGGTCGGGCAAGGCATCGATGGGGGTCGTCTTGATCGACCAGATGCCCCAGGCCGTAATGAAGACGGTCGCCAGCAGCACCAGAAAGCGGTTCGCCACCGACCAGCGTATGAGCTTGGCGATCATTGGGCTTTTCCTTCCAGTTTCTGCAGACGCTCAACGACTAGGCCATCGTCACCCTCACGCACGCCGACCCGAACGCGGTCGCCGGCCTTGAAGTCTTTGACCAGTTCCGGATTCGCTAGGGGGAACGGCATGGTCATGCCGGGCATGGACAGGGTTTTGAAAGGCCCGTGCGCCAGGGTGATTTCCTTGTCGCTGACGTCGACGATGCGCGCATCGGCTTCATGCAGCGACACAGCCGCAGGCATAGTTGCCGCCGTCTTGGCGGTGATGCCCTTGAGGCTGGCTTCGGAGTCGATGAGGAATTGGCCGCTGGCGACGACTTGCTGCCCCTCAGACAGACCGCTCTTGATGATGGTCCGGTCGCCAACATCGCCGCCCAGCACCACTTCCACCGGCTCATATCGACCTCCTTCCGTGGCAACCATGACCAAGGAGCGTTTGCCCGTACGAATCACTGCCTCGGTCGGTACGGATAGCGCGTTCTCCTTCGACGCATTGCCGAGTGAAACCTGGGCCGACTGACCCGGATGCAACAGGCCCTTGGTATTGGGCAGTTCGACCCGGACGCGCAAGCTACGGGAGACATCGTTCAACACCGGGACGATGGCCGCCACCTTGCCGGTTACCGGCGTGTCATTGCCTGCCACCATGGCAGTCGCTTTTGCACCGGGCTGAACTTGCGCGGCCAATGCCTCGGGCACGGCGACCTCAAGCCAAACCGTAGACAGGCCATTGATGCGGACCAGGGCTTGCCCAGCCATCAACGTCATGCCATTGCGTACGTCGAGGCTCTGAATAACCCCGCTGATCGGCGCAGTGACGGTAAAGCGCGCCCTTGGCTGGCCGGACGACTCGACCTCACGGATCATGCCGTCGCTCATGCCGACCGAACGCAGGCGATCACGCGCAGCGGCGAGCAATGCCGGATCGCCGGCCGATTTGAGCGCCAGGAACTCATGCTGGGCCGAAAGCCAGTCCGGCACCTGGACGTCGACCAGCGCCTGCCCGGCCTTGACCACATCGCCGGGCGCCAGAGAGGCCACACGCTCGACGAAGCTAGCCGCCCGGCTCTGCACAATCGCCACATCCCGCTCATTGAAGCCAATCACGCCGGTCGCATCGACCTGCGATGCCAGCGAAATGCTCGTCACCGGCGCCAGGCGCATGCCCAGGCTTTGGGTGATGGACGGGTCGATCTTGACCCCGGCCGCCTCGCCATCGCCATCCGCATACTTGGGCACTAGCGCCATGTCCATGAAGGGCGACTGCCCAGGCTTGTCGAATTTCTGCTGCGGATACATGGGGTCGTACCAGTACAGCACCTTGCCTTGGCCGCTCGCCTGCCCAGGCTCGCCCATCTCCATGGCGGCCATCGAGCGTTGCGACCACCACCAGCCGCCTGCCGCGCCGATAGCCAACAGTGCCGTGCCGACGGCGGCAGAAATCAGCGTTTGTTTGTTCATGCGTTTCATTGTTGTTCTCCAGAAACTTCGCCATAGGCGTAGTGCAGCCGTGCCGCCATCTGCTGGCGTTCGCCTTCAACGGCGATGGCCTTGAGTTCGGTATCGATGCGTTCCCGACGAGCTGCGACAACGTCGGCCAACATGCCTTTGCCGCCGCGCCAGGCAGCGGTGGTAAGACGAACCTTTTCTTCGGCGAGGGGCAACAGAATGTCGCGTTGGCGCTTTGAGGCATTGCTCAAGCGCTGGTAGTCTGCCCAGTCCACATCCAGCATGGCGATGTGCTCGCGCAAGGTGGCTTCACGTTCCGCATCCAGGGCACTACGTTCGGCCTGACGCGCCGCAATCTGCGGGCCCTGGCGCGATCCGGAGAACACCGGAAGATCGAGGCGGAGCTGCACGGAAACCATGTCGCCGAATTCCGGGGCGCGCTTTTGGTAGGCCACGTCGACACCCCAGTCAGGCCGCTTGCCGGCTTTGGCCTCGGCGAGTTCGGCATCCAGGACCTTGGTTCTGGGCTCGAACAAGGCGAGTTCGGGATGCTGATGCAGAGTGTGCACCAATCGATCGCGACTGAGATTCCAGTCCGGAGGGGCGCCGGCCAGCGGCAGTTCGCCATCTGAACCCAGCCAGCGCTTCAAGGCGGCCACGGCCTGTTGGCGTCTCGCGGCCAGTTCATCGCGGCGCTCTTCGATCATCGCCGCTTCCTGACGCGGCATGACGGCATCCGCCGCCGAGCCCTTGCCGCCAGCGAGCTGGGCGCGAACGGCATTGGCAAGGAGCGAATTCTCCGCAACCAGGGCATCGATACGCGCAAGCTGCTGCTCGACGGTGTTGCGGGCGATCCATGCAGTTGCGGTTTCACGCAGGACGGTGAGTCGCGTCACTCGCGTCTGCGCTTCGGCGAGTTCCACCCGACCGTTGGCGGCAGCGATACGCGCATCGCGCTTTGCGCCATTGGGGATGTCCTGACTGATGCCGATGCGCTGCATCGTCATGGAGTCTTTGTTCAGGCTGTAACGATCCTGACCCTGGATGGGCAGGTTGTCGATGCCGAGCGCGAGCTTCGGGTCTGGCAATTCGCCGGCCGGTGTGACGGAATAGCGCGCCGCATCGACTTGCGCCGTATTGGCGCGCAAGGCCGGCGTGTCGCTGACTGCCGTTGTCAGCGCCTTCTGGAAGGTCAAGGATTGGGCAAAGGTGGTCGATGACAATCCGATTAAAGAGGCGAATATCAGTGTTCGCGAAAGACTCGGTGTCTTTGCACAAATATGGGAAATCATGTCGGGCTCCAGTTACTGTCTGGCACTCACAAGGTTTAGGGATAGAAAGGACAAACGGCAGAAGCCGTCTGTCCTCTCTCCTCAACTTAGAGCTTCGGATTCAGCGTTCCTTTTTCGGAAAGCGTCTTCCAGATGGCGTCGTTTTTCATGACGTACGTCATTCCGTCTTTGCCTTGCATGGGGATGTTGTCGCGCATCAGGACACGTTTTCCGGCTGCATCCAGGTGAACCATTTCGCCGTTTTTCTTCACGGTCAAGGTGCCGCCGTCTGTCAGTTGAGCGACCTCACCGGACTTCATAGGCATGTCTGCTGCAAACACGGTGAGAGGGAGAGCCAGCATCAGAGAAAGAATGGTGTTACGCATAGTGGTATTCCTTTAAATAAACAAATAGATTGAATGCGCAGCCCGACACCGCTTGATGTAGCGGTTGCCTTTGGGTGCGTGGTTATTAACTACTTCGCTAGTTCGAGCTTGGTGACCGTGATGGCGCCATTCACCATGTCTGCGGTGAAGTTGACCTGATCGCCGACCTTGATCTGTTTCAAGAGGGCGGGATCCTTGACACTAAAGCTCATGGTCATGCCAGGCATGCCAAGGTTCTTGAGTGGGCCATGCTTGATCGTGACGAGTTTCGCTCCGGTATCAATCTTCTTGATTTCACCGTGGGTCATATCGGTAGATTCCGGCATGGTTTTCATGTCGTCATGCGTCTTGTTGCTTTGAGCATGGACGAAAGTAGCCGGCAGGAGAGCCAGTGCGGCCACCAGTGGGATGGAGGTTTTCATGTGATTCCTTCGAATTCCAATTGGCTTACGGGCGTCCGAACAGAAAATGTTCGCAAAAGAACCCGCATAGCCAAAGCGATGCGTGAATCCGTGCCAAAGGCACGGAGTTATCGGCCGCTAGGAATTACGCGCGTGCTGGCGGACGCCAGACGCTAGATGCGTCGAAGGAGCGTACGGAATGTACGAGAGAGGGGTATTGCGTAGTTTGCTCCATCGGGAAATGGAGCGAAGGGGCTGTACTTACAGGGTATTGCGCGGAGACCGGGCAATCTTGTCCCGTCTTGCACATCTTGCCGGTCTTTGCAGCGGTACTGGCATCATTGCAACAGTCGTGATCGCCCATTGCCTGTTGGTGCGTGTCCGCCGCCTGCATTTGCGCCATACCACCAGACTGCTCCATCGGGCATGGTGCCGAGAGCGTGTGTACGCTAGCAATGCCCTGGAGGGGAATCGCTAAACACAACAGCATCAGCAAGAAAAGGCGGAACTTACGCATGGGCGAATTCTAGAATAAATTCCCGGTATCAGTAAAGCCGGGACCAACGTTAGATGCTTCTGGGCGGAACAGTTCCTTGACTGATCTGAATTTTGACCAGAGCAGCCGAGGAGGTACATCAGCCATTTACGGGATTGCCGTATGGCCGATAGGTCGTGATTGAAACCCTCAACCCTCATCGCTATCAGTCACAACACCTATATTCCGAACTTCACCAACGGGGGGAATCCTGGGGCGGCGGCGAGGTCGAGCAAATAAGGTTGGTGTCAGAGTATGTTCGATCGGGACCCATACCCAGACGAACAGGGCTGGCAGCGGAATAGCTGTCGAAGGATCCGGCATACCGCTGGTAGGCGTATTTCCGCAAAAGTCGGCCAACCACGCGGAAGCCTCCTGAATGTGCGCGGTGCATGAATCGATACTGCGCCCATCAAGGCAAGCGGGATCGAGGAGTGGATTATTTGCGGACAGGGAGCCATCCGTGCGCTCGCAATGCACGATCAGCGAAGAGAGAGACGAGGTGCTATGTGCCGATCTCTCCGTCTTGTCGATACAGAGATGCTTTTTCCCATACGCGATCAGTTGCTGAAGCATCGCTTCGACGTTTGGTCGGCGTGCCATGCTCATAACCGACTCTGCTTGTCTTTCGGTACCGGCTACGCTGGGTGACGCGAGGCGAGGCTCGCTCTGCGTCTTCAACAAGGATGGGAAGCTCATGGCGACACTTGTCGTAAGCGGGCTATCGACCCGGGAAACGCGTGGCGAAACATAGGATACCGGCGATAACGAGCCAATAGTATTCATATGAGCCTCCTACTGAAAACCGTGAGCTAAAAGCTATTGGACTCCGTCTGGAGAGTTTGCGGCGATCTTTCCCAGGCCAGTCCAGAGTTGTTCACAAGTCGGGTGTTTGCCGTTGTCGGTGCCATTGCACTCGGACATGAATTCGTCCCCGATATCTCCCAGGACATCCGCTTCAGCCAAGTGCGTGGTACTCACTTGGGTCTGGATCTGGGGGTGAGCTTCATGCTTAGCCGGGAAACTCTTGGAAATGACAGCCCCACTGCTGAGGGCAAAAATAAGCGCTGCGGTACCGATGGAGAGAGTGCGTTTCATTTTGAGCTTTCTGTATGCCTGTGTAATGGATTAACCGTTGCTCCCGCGCCCATCTATTGGGGCGGAGGCGGCGTCTTTTGTATTTGCTTCACGCAACAATTGCTGGATGACCTGTTCGGACTCGACGTAGGCGCCTTCACCGAAGTGGTGGTAGCGAATCCGGCCGCGCGCATCGACAAAGTAGTGGGCAGGCCAGTAGCGGTTTTGGAACGAACGCCAGATGGTGTAGTTGTTGTCGAGCACGACCGGATGCTTAATGCCGAGATCACTGATGGCCTTCTTCACATTGCCTAACTCGCCCTCGAAGGGGAATTCCGGGGTATGAATGCCGACGACGACCAGTCCTTGCTTACTGTACTTTTCGGCCCATGCCTTGACGTAAGGCAGGGTATGCAGGCAATTGATGCAGGAGTAGGTCCAGAACTCGACCAGCACGACTTTGCCGCGTAGAGATTCAGCTGTGATCGGGGAAGAGTTGAGCCACTGTATGCCCCCATCAAAAGAAGGTATGGGGCCCTCGTCAGGTAGCCGGGAAAAAGGCCCGGACGGAGCAGGCGCCTTGGCCTCTTGCCCAAACGAAAAGGTGGACAGGCCCAAGGCCAAGGTTGTTATCAGCAAGGTCACGAGGGATCTCGTACGAGCATGGGACGCAATCGACATGGCGTACCGATGCGCTGCTCACACTACTTTCCCATCTACCAACCGATATCGAAAAGCTTCTGATGGAAGGCGAAGGGCTTGGAGAGTTTGCCTTGGAGCTTTTCTTGCAGAGCTTGGGTTGCATTGGAACGTTAAAAGGAATTCTGACCTCTGCATTGGTGCGAGCCTTGAGAGGTAATAAGCCAATGACGCGGGGTTTAGTGCGTCAGTGTTTTTACCCATCTGCGCAGCTCGATAGATTGGAGCAAGAATTAACTGAAGGCATGAAGGCAATCAAGAAGTTCATGAGCAGTGAGCAATTGGCCTACCGAGCTGAAGCGCGTGGTTCGGATACGCCACCGAGGTCGAACCGGTCTGATTTGAAGCCCGGCGAAAGCAGGCCGTCGCATAGGCGGCAGGCAACTTCAAGCTGGGATCAAAAGGATTCAGTGCATGGTGATGAATAGAGCCCCATTGCTGTTTCCTCCTGCCGTCCTGCAGTCAGGTGCTCAACGGGAGGGATTGAATTCACTCTTCAAAAGATTGTGTGGCTTTAACTATCTTTCGGTGAACGCCGTACTCGGGCAACTGGTTATGCCTATCACAGGTGGAGATGGCAGACGACTAACCCGTATGGGATATCCAGGAGAGCTTATTAATCGTGGAATGGAGCCTTCTTCGAGAATCATTTCTGCCATCGCAAGGCTGACGGCCTGCCCACTGAATTTGGAGGCGCTTACGTTTGGAGAGCTTGCAGGCATACCTGGAAGTAGCGCCATCGGTATGGCCATGTACAGGAAATGGTGCCCCCGGTGCTTTGAGGACGATTTAGCGACAGAAGCTGGCGCCTATGAACGATTAATTTGGTCACTCTCATCTGTTGAAACGTGCCACACCCATGAGTGTTTGTTGGTGAACAAATGCCGGCACTGTGGGAAAGGGCCTTTCCGGATGCTGCTTGGCCGGGATCTGCCTGGTTTCTGTCCCGCGTGCCAAGCCTGGCTAGGAGACGAATCCGTCGACCGCGTTTCAAAGCAAGACCCTAATGGGAGATTCCTAATCTGGGTAGCAAGCTCATACGCGACATTGTTGAACGATCCGTTAGATGATTTACCGGATGTTAGGGAGAGCTTCAGTCGAATTTTGTACGCACTTCTTGATCACCGCTTTGAGGGCGTCCAGGTTCATTTGGCAAATGCACTGCAGCGGAATCGATCCGTTATCAATACATGGTTGCATAAGAGGGCGTCTCCGAGCTGGATGGTACTGATGGAGCTGAGTTACATGTTCCAGTTGCCAGTTGAAGAAATCCTGAGGGGCAATATAGATTGCGTCGAATTTTCTTCAGAGCAGGTACCACCCCCAACCACTTTGGTTCGGCTGTCTAATCCCAGAAAAAAGCCGAAGAAGCGGGATCCAGATGAGCTGAGTCGGTTTCTTTTGCGCGTCGAAAATGGTGAGCTTCCTGGGGTGACCACAATGAGGGAAGTTGCCGTCAGGCTTGGTCTTGATCCGAGAGAACTCTCTCGTCTGTTGCCAGTTGAGTCTGCCCGGCTGTCGCAAATCTTGAAAGGAAGGCGGCAAGCTGCAGGGCAATTGAAGAGGCAGGAATATCGAGCATCTTTGCAGCGGCATGTTCCGATGGTGGTTCGACGGCTCCTGGATGACGGCATCACAGTTCACCGAAGATCGGTGGATCAGGCGTTGGCGAAGTCTGGAATCAAATCTCGGAGGAGTGAGGCCCGCTATGTAAAAGAGCTGGTAAGCGAGGCTATGAGCTTTTTCGACAGCCTAGAAGCGTCTTCCTAAGCGATCTCTTAGGGGAGGCGTGAGCAGCAGCCCAAACAATTTTTGAAAGCCTCTTGGCCCCTATTAGACCCATGGGATGAAGGGTCTCAAGACAGGCGGCGTTTGACTCTACCACCCGAGAAATCAGATGGTAGAGCCTTATGCTGTTGTTTTGAAGCGGATTCCGGCAATTTCTTGCTGTGTCGGAATTCCGGCATAAAGTGCTCAAACGAGCAATTTATGCCGGATTCCACACTTGCGGGTCGGCCCCTGTCATCGTGTCTGGCGCGCCCGAGACGATTCGAACGTCCGACCCTTGCCTTCGGAGGGCAATACTCTATCCAGCTGAGCTACGGGCGCGAAGGCCCGAAGAATAGCGGTTTTGTGGCATGGAGTCCAATCTGCTTTGATCGGGATCAAGCGGGACCCCCTTTATTCAGGCAGTTTATGTGGAAGCCGATATAATCTTTTCGTCTCAAGCGCTGCCCAAATATCCATTCGAACCCCAACCGCTTTCAAGGAACGTACCCCCATGTCAGCTCCACAAGAATCGAAGCAAGGTCTGAGCAGTCTGCAAATCGTTTTCCTGGTCATCGCCGGTTTCCTGTTGCTGGTGGCGATTGCCGTCGGTTTTTCCAAGACCACGCCGCCGGCTGAAGATGCGGATGCCGAAGAGCGCATTGCGCCGGTTGCCTCGGTGTCCATGAACGCGGCCCCGGCCGTTGCCGCCAATGCCGGCAAGCGTACCGGCGAGGAGCTCTACAACGCGGCCTGTCTGGCCTGTCACGGCAGCGGTGTGATGGGTGCGCCCAAGGCGCACGACAAGGCAGCATGGAGCGCCCGTCTGGGCGGTAACCTCAAGGCCCTGGTCGCCAGCGCCATCGCCGGCAAGGGCGCCATGCCGCCGAGAGGTGGTGCCATGGATGCCACCGACGAGGAAATCACCAGGGCGGTCGAGTTCATGATGAAGTAAGTCGCTTCATCCGCAAACAAAAAGCCGGCGTATGCGCCGGCTTTTTTATTGTGAACAGGCAGAGGCTCTGCCGTGCATTGAACGTGGTGCTGTGCAGTGAACCGATGACCGTTCAGGCTGAGCTTGTCGAAGCCGTGAAAACGGTTATGCGCGCCCAGTCAGAACCATTCGAGAACCTGGCTTTACAAGGCTTCGACAAGCTCAGCCCGAACGGTTTTTTGCTGCCGGGCGATTAACCCTTCGACGCCAGCATTTCCTTGAGTCGTGCCAGCCGTGCCTTGCCTTCCTCGGCGCCTACCGTGGTCGTGGTGCGCGGGTTGTTGAGCTTGATGTCGCTACCCATCTCGCCGATGAAGCGCGAGGGTTCGCAGTCGCGCCACTCCTTGCCCTGCTTGCGTTTCTCGCAGTGTGTCAGGGTCAGGCTGTTGCGTGCGCGAGTGATGCCCACGTACATGAGGCGGCGCTCCTCTTCCAGCTTGACCGGGTCCAGCGATTCGCGGTGCGGCAGCATGCCTTCCTCGACGCCGACCAGGAAGACATGGTGGAACTCCAGTCCCTTGGAGGCGTGCAGGGTAGCGAGCTGGACCGCGTCCTGATCCTGGTCCTGCTTGTCGAGCATGGTGATCAGCGCAATCGTCTGGGTCAGCTCGATCAGGCTCTTGCCTTCCTCGTCGCCCTTCCTGCCCAGCCAGCCGACGAAGTCCTGCACGTTGGCCCACTTGGTCTCGGCTTCGCGCGGTTCGGCGTTTTCGAACAGCCAGGTCTCGTAGCCAATGGCGCGCAGCAGGTCATTGAGCACGACCGAGGCCGGCTCCTTCTGCGCCCGCCATTCCATGCGGTTGATGAAGTCGCAGAATTCGCGCACCGCGCCCAGCGCCTTGGCACTGAGGTGCTGCTCGGCGCCGGCCTCGCAGGCGGCGGCAAACAGGCTGATATGGCGCTGGCCGGCATAGGTGCCAAGTGCCTCCAGCGTGGCGCCGCCGATGCCGCGGCGCGGCGTGGTGATGGAGCGGATGAAGGCCGGATCCTCGTCGCTGTTGGCGAGCAGGCGCAGGTAGCTGATCACGTCCTTGATTTCGCTGCGCTCGAAGAAGGACTGGCCGCCGGAGATCTGGTACGGAATGCGCTGGTTGCGCAGCTGCTGCTCGATGGCGCGCGCCTGGTGATTGCCGCGGTAGAGAATCGCGTAGTGGCTCCACTTGCCGCGATGCTCGAACTTGTGCGTGAGCAGGCGCGTGGCCACCCATTCGGCTTCCTGATCGCCGTCGCGACACACCGTCACGGTGATCTCGGCGCCGTGGCCGTTGTCCGACCACAGGCGCTTGTCGAAGACCTTGGGATTGTGCGCGATCAGGCTGTTGGCGGCCTGCAGGATGCGCGTGGTGGAGCGATAGTTCTGCTCCAGCTTGATGACCTTGAGATTCGGGTAGTCGGTCTGCAGTGCGCGGATGTTCTCGATGTCGGCGCCACGCCAGGCATAGATGGACTGGTCGTCGTCGCCCACGGCCGTGAAGGAGGCGCGTGGTCCGGCCAGGAGCTTCATCAGCCGGTACTGGCAGGTGTTGGTGTCCTGGTATTCGTCGACCAGCAGGTGGCGCAGGCGGTTCTGCCAGCGCGACAGCACATCCGGATTCTGTTCGAACAGCATGACCGGCACGCGGATGAGATCATCAAAATCCACTGCTTGATAAGCCTGCAGCGTGCGCTGGTATTCGCTGTAGCACTTGGCGGCGGCGTGCTCGAGTTCGTTCTCGGCGGCCCTGGCGGCGGCCTCGGGATCGAGCAGGGCGTTCTTCCACAGCGAGATGCGCGTCTGCACGGCGCGCACATGGCCCTTGTCGGCGGTGCTGCCGAGGATGTCCTGGAACAGCGCCGTGGTGTCGGCGGCGTCGAGAATGGAGAAGCCGGGCTTGAGGCCGATATGCTTGGCTTCCTGCCGCAGCAGGCGTGCACCGAGCGAGTGGAAGGTGCTGATGGTGAGGCCGTCGGCGGCACTGCTGCCGAGCACCTTCTCCACACGCTCGTGCATTTCGCGCGCGGCCTTGTTGGTGAAGGTGATGGCGGCGATGTTCTGCGCATTGATGCCGCACTCGCGCACCAGATAGGCGATCTTGTGCGTGATCACGCCGGTCTTGCCGCTCCCCGCGCCTGCCAGCACGAGGAGTGGCGTATCAAGATGGCGAACCGCTTCGCGTTGCTGGGGGTTTAACTCACGCACTGAAACACACGGGCGTCGGGCGCCCCCACCTTCCTCTGGTCAGACCGTATTACTTGAGCTTGCCGCGCACGGGATTAACCTTGTCGGCTTCCTTGATGATGGCCTCGCCGCCATTGCCGCTGAGATTGCCGCAGTCGCAGGACGAGGGAATGCGCGGCACCGAGCTGATGACGCCGTTACACGCGGTACATTCGTAATAGATGTCGCCGCCACTGGGCAGCGCTGCGCCGGGGGGCGTGGTCCAGCGGCGTAAAGCGATAGATCTTGCGCAGGTCAATCTTCACAACAGCCTCTCCTCTGATATTCGGGTGACAGCGCGCGCCAAAACCCGCAGAATCCGGGTTACCTTTCCTTTTCCATCCATCCACGCGTGTTCTCATGAACGGAAAATTCAAGGCGGCAGCGGGCGTATTGGTTGTTGTGGTCGCCCTGTGCGCGTATTTCATTGTCGCACAAAAGTCATCGGCGCCCGCAATCGCGCTGACCACCCTGCAGGGCGAAAAGCTGGAGCTGACGGCCCTGCAAGGCAAGGTCGTGCTGGTCAATTTCTGGGCGACCAGCTGCACTACCTGCATCAAGGAAATGCCGGCCCTGGTCAGCACCCATGAAAAATTCGCGGCGCGCGGCTACGAGACGGTGGCGATCGCGATGGACTACGACACGCCGGACTTCATCCGCGCCTATGTGCAGAAAAGCGGCCTGCCCTTCAAGATTGCGCACGATGCCGATGGCGGTGCGGCACGGGCCTTTGGCGATATCCGCCTGACGCCGACCACCTTCCTGATCGACCGTCAGGGCAATATCATCAAGCGCTATCTGGGCGAGCCCGACTTCGCCGCCCTGCATGCCGAAATCGAGGCCCTGCTGAAGGCCCCGGCCTAGACGGATTTTCAGCGATAGCGGCGTGCAGCCTCGACCGCGAGGCCGGCGCCGATGCTGCCGAAAGGATCGCACTCGACCGCACGCGCCTGCGGCAGCAAGGCCGCGATGCGTTCGCGCAGGCGCGGAATGCCGCTGGAACCGCCGGTGAACAGGATGGTGTCGATAGCATCCGCCGCAATGCCGGCATCGCGCAGCAGGGCGTTGACCGTGGTTTCGACCCTGCCCACGAGCGGTTCGGTCGCCGCATCGAAGTCGCGGCGCGTGATGCCCTGGGCGAGCCCGGCCTGCAGGTAGTCAAGGCGCAGCGTTGCGCATTCCTGATCGGACAGGGCGATCTTGCCCAGCTCCACCTCGTTCGCCAGCCAGTGGCCGGCGCGCTTGTCGATCAGCGTCAGCAGGCGTGCCACCTTGTCCGGCTCCTGCGCCTCCAGTGACAGCTCGCGCTGCTCGGCATACACCTGCCGCGTGTAGGCGGAGTTGATGGTGTGCCAGGTGGCGAGGTTGAAGAAGATGTTCGAGGGCATTTCCAGCGAGCTTTTCAGCCGGCTGCGGTAGCCGAGCAGCGGCATCACGCTGTCCAGACTGAGCAGGCGGTCGAAGTCGGTGCCACCCACATGCACGCCACCGTTGGCGAGCAGATCGGCCTGGCGGTCGATGTGTTGCGCGCGCGTTGGCGACAGGCGGATCACCGAAAAGTCGGAGGTGCCGCCGCCGATGTCGGCGACCAGCACCAGCTGCTCGTCGCTTATCGTGGTCTCGTAGTGGAAGGCCGCCGCGATCGGCTCGTACTGGAAGCTGATGTCGCGGAAGCCGACGGCGCGGGCAATTTCCGCCAGCGTGTTCTCGGCCTGCTTGTCCGCGACCGGATCATCATCGACGAAGAAGACCGGCCGGCCGATCACGACATGCTCGAGATCGCCGCCATTTTCCTGCGTCGCGCGCCGCCGCAGTTCGGCAATGAACTGCTGCAGCAGTTCGCGGAACTTGAGGGCGCGACCATTCACCTCGGTGCTGCCATCGATCAGGCTGCTGCCGAGCAGACTTTTCAGCGAACGCATCAGGCGGCCTTCGTAGCCGGCCAGGTAGTCGTTCAGCCCGGCGCGGCCGAAGCGGGTGCGGTCATCCTCGGCATTGAAGAAGACCACGGAGGGCAGGGTGATCCGGCCGTCTTCCAGCGGCAGCAGGGTGGCTGCGCCGGCACGCATGCAGGCGACGGTGGAGTTGGAGGTGCCGAAGTCGATGCCGCAGGCACGTGGAGCAGGGTGGGACATGGGGACAGGCAGGCGACGCCGGCAGCAGCGCGCAGTGAGGCGGTGATCGGGCCGCGAATGGTAGTTCGAATGCCGGACGAGGGCAAGCCTTGACACGGCGGGTGGTGCTGCTTCGGGCGTGACACGGCAAGCCCCACCCGGCTACCTGCGGCTGGCACTTTCTTCAATTCGCATGGCGCTGCGCCGCTTGTGGTAAATCTCTGATCAGGTCTTGCGCGGCGCAGGCATGTCGTGGGCGGCCGGATCGGGGAGGAAAGCAATGATTGCACTCATGGAGGCAAGGCAGGCCGGCCTGTTTGCACGCCAGCACTGGCTGCCGAATCTCGTGGCCGGGCTGATTGTGGGCATTGTCGCGCTGCCCCTGGCCATGGCCTTTGCCATCGCCAGCGGGGTCAAGCCCGAGCAGGGGCTGTACACCGCCATTGTCGCCGGCGTCGTGGTGTCCCTGTTCGGCGGCAGTCGCGTGCAGATTGCCGGGCCGACCGGCGCCTTCATCGTCATCCTTGCCGGAATCACCGCACAGTACGGCGTGGCCGGCCTGCAGACCGCCACCCTGATGGCCGGCGTGATCCTGCTGCTGATGGGCTGGGCGCGGCTGGGCGGCATCATGCGCTACATCCCGGACCCGGTCATCGTCGGCTTCACCACCGGCATCGCCACCCTCATCTGGATCACCCAGTGGCGCGACTTCTTCGGCCTGCCCGCCGTCAGCGGCGCGCATTTTCACGAGAAGCTGCTGCAGCTGTTGCAGGCCTTGCCGGCCCTGCATTTGCCGACCACCCTGCTGGCTGCCTTTGCGCTTGCCCTGCTGCTGATCTGTCCGCGCATTCCCTGGCTCAAGGTCGTGCCTGCGCCGCTGACCGCCATGGTCGCCGCTACCCTGATCGTGGTGATCTGGCAGCCGGCCGGCATTGCCACCATAGGCACGGCCTTCGGCGGCATTCCGCAAAGCCTGCCGGCGTTTCAGCCGCCCGAGCTGGGTTTCTCGCGCATGCTCGAGCTGATCGGTCCGGCCTTCACCATCGCCATGCTCGGCGCCATCGAGTCGCTGCTCTCCGCCGTGGTGGCGGACGGCATGGCCGGTACGCGGCATGACTCGAATCAGGAACTTGTGGGGCAGGGGCTGGCCAACATGCTCACGCCCCTGTTCGGTGGCTTTGCCGCGACCGGTGCGATTGCGCGCACCGCCACCAACATCCGCAACGGCGGCAACAGCCCGCTCGCCGGCGTCACCCACGCCGCCGTGCTGCTGGGCGTGATCGTGGCGCTGGCGCCGCTGGCGGTGCATATCCCGCTGTGTGCCCTGGCCGCGATTCTTTTCGTGGTGGCCTGGAACATGAGCGAGCTGCCGCACTTCATCCGCATGGTGCGCCGCGCACCGCGCCATGATGTGGCCATCCTGCTCATCACCTATCTGCTCACGGTGTTCGTGGATCTGGTGGTGGCGGTGAATATTGGTGTCATCCTCGCCGCCCTGATCTTCCTGCAGCGCATGGCGGGCGCGGTCGAGGTGCGTTTGCATCAGGCCCCGGAACTGGCCGATGAACTGCATGCTGCCGGCCTGGATGCGCTGCCCGAGGACGTGCTGGTCTACGGCATCGATGGCCCCTTCTTCTTCGGCGACGCGGAGAACCTGCAACACGCACTGGTTTCCAGCCACACCCTGCCGCGTGTCCTCATCATTCGACTGGCGCGGGTTCCCTTCGTCGACATCACCGCGATCAACACGCTGGAGGAAGTCATCACCACGCTGCGCAAGCGCGGCGTCGAGGTGCTGGTTAGCGAGGCAAATACGCGCGTCAGCGCCAAGCTGCAGCACGCCGGCGTGAGCGCGCTGCTCGGTTCAGGCGGTGTGCATGCGACGCTGTCGGCCGCCCTGCGCCAGGCGGTAGCGGGATCTGCCTAGGCGCCGTGCTGCCGAGCCGGGTTCAGACAACCCCGGCTTCGTGCGCCTGCTGGTCGGCGTGGTATGAGGACCGTACCATGGGGCCGCAGGCGGCGTGGGTGAAGCCCATTTCTTCGGCCACTGCGGCGTAGTGCTTGAAGACATCCGGATGCACGTAGCGCACCACCGGCAGGTGGTGGCCGGAGGGGGCGAGGTACTGGCCTATGGTCAGCATGTCCACGTCGTGGGCGCGCAGGTCGCGCATGACTTCGATGATTTCCTCGTCGGTCTCGCCGATGCCGACCATAAGGCCCGACTTTGTCGGGACGTTCGGGTTCTGCGCCTTGAAGTCCTTGAGCAGCTTGAGCGAGTGCGCATAGTCGGAACCCGGGCGGGC